>CAZSUH010000035.1:0-25833 GCA_964609905.1 uncultured Verrucomicrobiota bacterium | reverse complement strand
CTCATGCCATCCTTCCCGCGCCTCCCCGTTTATGGCTACAGCGCAATCGGCTCCCATCCCAAAAGGTGTTGACGCCCCCCCCGTGGGCAAGATAGGTTGTGTCCCGTAGCTCGCACCCAGGAATCGGCCATGGCCCCATCCTTTACTGCCTGCCTGTTGGTCGGCGCCGGAGGCCTTTTCGGCTCCGTGTCGCGCTACGGGCTCAGCCTGGCCGGTCAACGCCTGGCGTTCGACTGGCCGGCCGGCACGCTGGCCGCGAACGCGCTGGGGTGCTTCCTCGTGGCCGTCATCGCCGAAATCGTGGATGGGGAGGAGAAGATCAACGCCTTTCTTCCCCGGCTCCACGACCTGTTCGAGGAGTCCGGCCGCGGCGGCCTCATCACGCTCGAAAAGGTCCAGATCATCCGTTACCTCAAAGGGCAGAATTCCTGATTGGTGGCAAAATCCGTTTCGAAAGGACCGTGGCCATGACGTCGACATTCTGGTTTCGCTTCTTTCAACTGCTGGCCATCGCCGGCGTTGCCGTCGCCAGCTTCGAATTCGGCGTGATCTGGAACCGGAGTCAAGACCGCGCGGAGTCCGGGAAACACACGGGAGAGGCATTGCCGAACGCCCCAGAAAACGGCGACGAGGCACCCGGCGCCGAGCCGTCGTCCATCGATGCCATCAGCATCCGGTCCGAATTCAACCCGCAAAGCGCGTTGCTCATCGGCGCCAACGAACTTGTCCGCTACCAGCAATCGGTTTTCAAGGACCTGGTCCGGGCGTTGCATAACCGGATTCCCGTCATCGGGATCGTGAACAACGAAGACGAGATCGAACTTGGCCAGGCGCTCCTCGACGATGCGGGCTTGCCGCCCACGGCGGTCTGGTTCGTGAAACATCCGCTGGACTCCATGTGGCTGCGGGATTTCGGCCCCCTGTTTTCACGATGGTCGGATGGAAGAGTCGAAGTCGTCGACGCGCTATACCACAATCCCGGCGAAAGCGGAATACGGGCCCAGGACGACGCGTTCGCGGCCTACATCGGGCGCGTGCTGGGCTTGAAGGTTCGCAAAATGCCCCTGGTGATCGAGGGCGGCAACCTCCTGTCGAACGGCGATGGGCTCATGGTGACCACCACGAAGGTGATCGACCAGCCTGAAAACCGCCACCTGTCCCTCGAACAGATCGGCGGGATTCTGAAGGACCACCTGGGCTGCCGCCTGTGGGTTTATGCGCGCGGCCTGCAGGGGGAGCCGACCGGACACATCGACTTCTGCATGACCTTTCTGAAGCGGAATCTGGCGTTGGTCGGCCAATACGATGCCACCTACGACCCGGTCAACGCGGCCATCCTGGACTCCATGGCCGAAACCCTGCGCGGACAGCCGACCTCCATGGGCCCCATGAAAGTGGAGCGCGTGTATATGCCGCCGCGCACGGCGGATGGAACCTGGCGTTCCTATTGCAACGTACTCCTGTGCAACGGCGTGCTCCTTGTGCCGTCCTATGCCGATATCGATCCGGCCAAGGAGCAGGAGGTCCACAAGACGTTCAAGCGCTTGGTGCCGGGGCTTGAAATCGTCCCTATCCCCTGCGATTCGCTCGTGGAAAAACGCGGCGTATTGCACTGCATCGGGATCACCATACCGGGGTACGTCAACGTGCGTCCGTTGCTCGGCGAATCGGTCCAGTAAACCCGCCGGACCGCGCTCAATCCGGAATGAACAGCTTCTGCCCGACCCGAATGGTGTTCCCATCCTTCAGGTTGTTGGCCTTGAGAATGGCGTCCATGCGGGTTTTGTAGGCGCGGGCGATTTCAGACAGCGTCTCCCCCGCCTTCACCACATGCTCGTAACCGCCGCCCCGGACCGGCGCGGCCGGCGCCGGCGGAGGCATCAGGGCGCTCTGCATCGCGGCCACTTTCCGGGACAGTTCCTCCACCACGTATTGCGTGTCCCGTTCGCGGGCGACTTCCAGATCCTGAATCTGGGCCTTCACCGCCTGCCGGTTTTCCTGGAAAGCCGCCTCCAGCGCCTGGACGCGCTTGCGGAGCGCCTCCAGATCGCGAGCCTGGTTTTCCTGCTCCAGCCGCACCTCCTGACGCCATTCCTGGAGGGCTTTGACATCCGCCTGGAGGGGGGGGGGCTGCGGGGGCGGCTGCGCCGCCGGACGCCCTCCCGCCGCGACCACCGGCTCGGGCTGCAAGATGCGACATCCCGCCAAGGCCAGGAGGCCGATTCCCATTCCCGCCAGTTTAAATCCACGACACGCGTTCATGCTCCTCTCCCCGGCTCGCGAGCCTGTTTGTCTTTTTCTTGGTTCTTCCACTGTGAAACAGAGTTCGCCGCTTGTCAATCGCGATCCCATGTGATAGAGTGACTGCATGAATGGAAGTTCGACCTTGTGGCGGCGGCGGCGCGGCCAAACCTTGGCCGAATACGCGATTGTCACGGGGGTTTTGCTGGCCGTGGTCGCCATGGCCGCTCTTTTTCTTTATACCTTCAAGGAATACGGAGGCCGCATCCTCGACCTGGCGGCCTCGGAATACCCGTAGAAAACAATATTTGTATGCCGGAAACCGTTTCGTTATAGTAGTCCAACACGCAAGGAGACCACTCGATGAAACAGCTCAAGTCCCAGAAGCGCGGCCAGACCATGACGGAATATATCATCATCGTCGTCGTCGTGGCCCTCGCGGCGATCGCGATCGTGGCAGCCTTCAGCGACACCCTCCAGAACAAGTTCCGGGGCGCCACTGAAGAGCTGGGCGGAACCGCCGGCTCCACCGTGGACTCTCAGCAGTACCTGAGGGACCTGGGCACCGGCACCACCCCGTAACACCTCTCGTTTTTTTCACACACGCCGCGTCCGAATCAGCCGGCGCGGCGTTCTTGGGCGATTGCGGGTCATGCGTAAAAAAGCCGGCCAGTCCCTGCTTGAGACCTGCATCGTGATGATGGTGCTTTGTCTCGTTTTTTTCGGCCTGCTTCAACTCTCCCAGCTTTCCGCCTTCAAGGAAGTGCTCGATTACGCGGCCGCGTGCGGCGCCCGCGCCCGCACGGTCGGCTTCAACGACTTCATGGTTTACAAGGTGGTCCGCGTGGCCGCCATTCCCAACGCCGGGCGGCTCCTCGAACCGGTCATCGCGCCTCAGCCCGTGCCGGCGCCCTTTTCCGACACGCCCGGCCAGGCGTGGGATTACGCCCTGCGCGCCCAACCCGTTTCTCCTCAATATCCCGTCGAAAGCGCGCGAATCCCCCTTTATCTGGGCGGGGAAAACTGGGGCCGCCTGCCGGGCATCCTCGAGTATGCCAACTGGGACGCCATCGGGCACGACATACACGATACCGGCGGCCTGGGACTGGGTCTCCACACCGCTCAGGATGTGCCGCTCTGGACACCGCTGCACCGGTTGATTTACGACGGAGACACCTTCCCCCTCGGGGGCGATTCGATTCTGGAAAACCACTACCCGCTCTATCTGGGCTATGATCGCAACTAAACCAGGCAGCCATGCCCCGCGCCGGGGCCAGGTGATGATCCTCCTGGTCGTGTTCATGGTCATCCTCCTGCTCATCGGACTCTGGAATTTCGATCTTCATAAAATCATCCGTGTCAAACACGTGGCCCGCAACGGCGGCGACGCCGCCGCCCTCGCCGCCGCCCGCTGGCAGGCCCTGACCCTCAACCTGATCGGCGACCTGAACGTGTTGCAGGCCGCCGCTCTCACGGATGCCCTTGCCAACGGCGTGTCCAACAGCCCCGCCGCCGCCGCGTGCGCCGACCTCCAGGCCCGGCTCTGCTTCGTAGGCCCTCTGATCGGCATGGCCGCCTCCCAATCGGCGGCCAAGAACAATGGAATCTTCGTCAACACCGATTATACGCGGACCATTCTCGATCATGCCGCCCTCGTCCGCGCGGAATACGACATCCGGTATCCCGATCCGCCCTACGACAACGGGCCGGGCGAACCCTCCTGCTGGAGCGATTACGCGGACATGCTCGACATCATCGCCGGCCAGGGGATCGCCGCCGCGCCGGACAGCTTCCGGCTCTACACGGATTTCGCGACCCGCGACCATTTCCTCCTGAATCCCGACTTTTACGACGCCGTCGCCACGCGGGGCTGGTGCTGGTTCTTCTTCAATGCCATGTCGCTCCTGGAAGACTACCGGAGCTATCGCGACTGGCCGGCCCTCCCCCTGATCACGGAACCCCGCCCCATGAACGCCGAATACTTCGGCCTCTATTTGCGCACGTTGAACCGCCTTGACAACCTTCCCTTCGCCCGGAGCCCCAACCGCACCAACGACATCCCCGCTTTCATCGCCGAACTGGCCGACGACGCCGGCCGTGCCATCGACCCCGCCATCCTCCGCCTGGAAAGCGACTGGTACGCCTACCGCGAAGGCGACTGGTCCGCCTGGACCGACCGGATTCCGGAGGGCTTCCCCTTTCTCGCGCCCGTGCGCGACACCTTCAACTATGCGGGAGCCGATGCCGCCGTGCGCATTGAAACCGCCATGCAGCGCCTGACCCCCGGTTCCGCCCCGGACACCATCACCTGGTCCGCCGCGGCCAAACCGTTCGGTTCGTTAGAGGACGACGCGCTTCCGACCCGATACGGACTCGTGCTCCCCGCGTTTCACGATATCCGCCTGATTCCCGTGGACACCTCTTCCGCGCCCGGCGGCGGCAGCGCGCCCGGCTGGGGTCTCCACATCTACCGGCACTTGGAATCCTATTTGCGCGACGGCCTGAGCGGTCTGACCGCCGGCTGCTGGTATTGCGACCAGCTCCGCACATGGGAGGACAGCGACTTCCGGCAGCAGGGCGTGGACTGGTTGAGAACGAACAGCCACCAATGCCAGCGCCCGCCGCCAGGCGGCGGAGGCGGCGCGGGCGGCGGAACCCGACGAGGTCATTAATCCATGCCCACGAACAACAAAAACCGATGTCGGGCGGGGCAGGCCATCGCGGAGTTTGTCGTCGGCCTCGTGGGCATCCTCATCCTCGCCGCCGCGCTCCTGCAGGTGGGCGCCCTGGTGCGCGCGGACTCCCGCAACCTGATCACGGCGCGCGCCGAGGCCGGCATGGCCGCGCTGGGAGACCACTACCTGGCCCCCGTCTCGCCCGGCCCCCGCCTAATCCGGGACTGGGCAACCGGGCCCGACGGCCACGCCTACACCCGCGACGATCAGGCGCTGCTCGGCAATGCGGCGCTGCTCTCGGGCGGGGTCGTGCCCCCCGCCCGCCCGGACGACCTGGAACGCCTGCTGCCCGACAATCCCGTCTCCGCCCTCTCCGATGCCTCCCGCGTGCTGCCCGGCTTTTCCTTCGTCCGCGGCTACTCCTCCAGCGGGGCCATTCCCCTGTATCCCCTCGCCCGCAGCCTGATCTACGGGCGCGATTCGATCACCCTGGAATCGGAGGCGTACCTGATATGGACACGCGGTCTCGACTAAGGTGCGCGCCGGCCGCCCTCGGCCTGACGGCCCTGCTCTGCCTCGCCGCGGGACCCGCGGACGCCCGCGTGTTCGAACACCTCGGCGGATCCGCCCGCGGGCCGTACAACGCTTTTCCCGGCTGGGCGCGGGCATACACGGCCCCCCTCGTCGTCAACGGCGCCCGGACCGGGGTGGAGGTCTGGAGCGCCCCCGAACCGCTCGCGGCCGTCCTCGCGCGCCTGCGCGAGGAGGCCCGGCGAACGGGTGGGATCGCGGCTTTTTTCCCCGGCGCCACCCAGGCCTGGGGGGTTTCCGCCGGCCAGGGACGCGTGGACCGGCTGCTGTGCACGGCCATGGACAGCGGACGCCAGACGCTCGTGTTCCGCTTTTCACTGCCCGAGTCGGCGTTCGCGCAGGCCCGGCTTCCGCCCGCCGTCCTGCCCGAGGAGGTGCCGCTCGTGCCCGGCGCCAAACCGGATTTCATCGCGGCCAACGAGGAAAGCGGAACCACCCTCGCCGTGTTCACGGCACCCGGCACGCCCGCGGATGCCGCGGCTTTCCTCGGCGGCGCGCTCGGCCAGGCGGGCTGGGCGCCCGCCCTCGGCGCCGGTTCCGGACAACTGGGCGGCATGGGGTTTTACCTGCGCCGCCGCTCCCTGTGCGGATTCACCGCGAAAATGTCTGGCTTTGACGGGTCCTGTGTGGTTACTGTACTCCATCGACGGCTGAAAACCGGGGTGTTCGAATGATCCCCGCAGCCGCCTATTCGGGAGCGCGTTCATGAAGGAAAAAGTCATTCTGCTCTTGTCCGTGCTGATCGGCCTGGCCGCTTTCTGGCTCACCAGCCGTTACCTCAAAAGCGAACAGCAGAAACTCTATGCGGGCGTGCAAAAGGTGAAGGTTATCGCCGCCAGCCGCGATCTTCCCGCCAACACCGTGCTCAAGTTCGAGGATCTGGGCATGCGCGACGAATTCAAGACCGCCGTGGGCGACAACATCGTCATGCCCGAGGATCTGAACCTGATCCTCGACAAGCGGATTCGGTATGGGCTCAAGAAGAACGAGCCCGTCTGGTGGTCCATTGTCGAGGCGGCCTCCAAGCGCAAAGCCGGCCTCTCCCCCTCCATCCGGCCCGGCATGCGCGCCATTTCCGTGGCCGTGAGCGGCGCGGACACGGTTAGCGGACTCGTCCAGCCCAGCGACCGCGTGGATATCCTCGGCACCTTCTCGCTCCCCTCGCGCACCGTTCCCGGGGAAATGGAAACCGTGACCCTGACGGTCCTGCAGGATGTCTCCGTGCTTGCCTGCGGCCAGCAACTGGCCCGGGGCGATCAGCCGGGCGGAGCCGATTCCTTCCGGCCCGGCGGCTACAATACGGTCACGCTGGAAGTCTCCGCCCGCGAGGCCGAACTGCTGGTCTTCATACAGCATATGCGCGGGCTCGGCCAACTCTCCCTCTCGCTCCGCAATCCCGAGGACGTCTCGTTCGAAAAAGACATGCCGGAGATCGACTTCAAGCGGCTCGAGGGCGCGCTGCCCGAGCTTAACTTGTACCGCCAGCGCACGATCCGCCGCAAAACCAACCTGTAGGTCCATGAACCACCCGATCGAGCTCATCGTCCGCCAGCCCGGCAAGGCGGATAAAAAATTCATCCCCGAGCCGGGCGTTTATACGATCGGATCGAGCGAAGACAACATGATCATCCTCGCCGGCGACCGGATCGCCTGGCGTCACGCCGTGCTGGGCATCACCCCGAACGGCTGCTGGCTCGAATCGCTGCAGAGCCAGAGCGGCACCCTGCTGGACGGCAAACGAATCGCGGGCCAAACCGCGCTTCAGGCCGGCCAGACAATCGGCATCGGGGACTATCAGCTCCTGATCCGCCCCGTTTCCGCGCCCCCCCAAAAGGCCCCGGACGCTCCGCCGACCCCGGCGCGGGAACCCGTTCCCGCGCCGGAGCCCGCGTTCCAACCCGACCCCCTGGAGCGGGTCAAACGCGACATCCGCAAACAGCTTCACGGCGAACTCCTGCTCCGCCTGGACATCAAGCGCCTGTCCAGCAACCAGATCGGCGAAAAGGCGCTTCGCGAACGCGCCCTTTCCACCATCCGGGAAATCACCCGGGACATCCGTGAGAAACTCCCCGCGGGGATCGATCCCGAGCGTCTCGCCAAGGAGCTGTATGACGAGGCCGTCGGGCTGGGTCCCCTGGAGGACCTGCTCGCCGATCCGGAGGTCACCGAAATCATGGTCAACGGCGCGGATTCCGTCTACGTCGAGCGCCGCGGCAAACTCCACCTCTCTTCCCGCACCTTTCTGAACGACGACTCCGTCCTGGCCATCATCGAGCGGATCGTCTCGCCCATCGGACGGCGCATCGACGAAAGCCAGCCCTACGTGGACGCCCGCCTGCCCGACGGCTCGCGCGTGAACGCCATCATCCCGCCGCTCTCCCTCTCCGGCCCCTGCCTCACCATCCGGAAGTTTTCGAAGGTGCCGTTGACCGTGGACGACCTGATCCGCTTCCGGTCGCTCTCCGCGCCCATGGCCGAATTTCTCAGGGCCAGCGTGATGCTGCGGAAAAACATCGTGGTGTCCGGCGGAACCGGTTCGGGAAAAACCACCTTCCTGAACGTGCTCAGCTCCTTCCTCCCCGGCGACGAGCGCATCGTCACCATCGAGGACGCCGCCGAACTCCGGCTCATGCAGCGCCACGTGATCCGGCTGGAGGCGCGCCCACCCAACATCGAGGGCCGCGGCGCCATCACCATCCGCGATCTCGTGCGCAACGCCCTGCGCATGCGGCCCGACCGCATCGTGGTGGGGGAATGCCGCGGCGGCGAGGCGCTCGACATGCTCCAGGCCATGAACACCGGCCACGACGGCTCCCTGACCACCGCCCATGCCAACTCGCCGCGGGACGTGATCTCCCGCCTCGAAACCATGGTCCTGATGTCCGGCATGGACCTGCCCCTGCGCGCGATCCACGAACAGCTGGCCTCCGCCCTGCACCTGATCGTGCATACGGCCCGCATGGCCGACGGCTCCCGCAAGGTCTCCCGGATCACGGAGGTCTGCGGCATGGAGGGCGACCAGATCACCATGCAGGACATTTTCACCTTTGAACAAACCGGCCTGGGCGGAACGGGCGATGTGCAGGGACGCTTCGCCCCCACCGGCTCGGTGCCGACCTACGTGGAACAAATGGCGGCCCGGGGCATCCCCTTGAACCGCCGCATCTTCGATCCCCAATCCTCATGACCGCCTTTCTCAACCAATCCGATGCGTGGCTGATCCCGGCCCTTTTCGCCCTCTGTTTCGGCGGGCTGGCGTTTGTCCTGCTCGAAGCGCTTCGGGAAGGCACGCGCCACTACGAAGCCGCCTACGAGGCCGACACGGCCCGCCACCTGGGCGACATGTTCCTGTTCATCCCCCCGCGCCGCATTCTGGAGATGGCCCGCATCGCCGCGGCCGCGGCCTTCATTCTTTTCTTCCTGCTCGCGGGCGACCCGACCTCCGGCCCCGGCCTGGCGGTGGGCGCGGTGGCCGGCCTCCTGGCCGCCACGGCCGTGTTGAACGCGCCCCGGTTCGCGCTCCGGTTCCTCAAGGCCCGCCGGCTCCGCCTGTTCAACGAACAGCTCGTGGAAGCCCTGGGCACCATGAGCAATTCGCTCAAAGCCGGCTTCAGCATCCTCCAGGCGTTCGAGACCGTGGTCAAGCAGGGCCGCAACCCGATCGCCCAGGAGTTCGGCGTCTTCCTCCAGCAAACGCGGGTCGGCGTGAAAGTCGAGGACGCCCTCGCCCAGCTCGGCGAGCGGATCGCGAGCGAGGATTTGACGCTCATGATCAGCGCCATCGAAATCGCCCGCCGCACGGGCGGCAGCCTGACCGAGGTGTTCGACAAGATCGCGTCGACCATCCGCGAGCGCGCGCGCATCGAAGGCAAGATCCGCTCGCTCACCGCCATGGGCCGCCTGCAGGGCATCGTGGTGGGCGCCATGCCGGCGCTCCTGCTGGTCGCGCTCAGCCTGATGGAACCCCAAATGATCAAAACGTTCGTGACCTCGCTCCCCGGCATCCTGACCCTCTTTGTGGTCGTGCTGCTCGAGCTTGCGGGCGCGCTGGTCATCCGAAAAATCATCCGGATCAAGGTGTAACCGATGGGCAGCGAAATTCTTTCCATCGCCATCCTCTGGGCCCTGGCCGCGGGCGGCATGGCCTGGTATTGCATGCTGCTCTCGTCCCAGATCACCTATGTCACGCTCGCGGACGGCCGCCGCCAGGAGCGCCGCCTGCCCCCGCTGTTCCGCCTGCTCCTGCCCCTGACGCCCAACGTGATCAAGCTGTTCGAGGGCCCCCGTTACGAGCAGCTCCGCAAACGGCTGGACCGCCAGATTCTGTCCGCCGGATACGAGGGCCTGATCGCCGCGCGCGAGTTCCTGGCCCTGCGCATCCTGGTCCCGCTCGTCGCCGGCGCGTTCCTGGTGATCGTCATGAAGCTGGCCTTCACCTTCATGCCGGGCCGCATCGGCTTCATGCTCCGCGACCGCCAGGCCACCTTTTACATTCTGGTCGTGACGCTGCTCGCGTTCTCGCCCGGCGCCTGGCTCCGGCAGGCGCTCAAGGAGCGGCAGCAAAGCATCGAATCCGCCCTCCCCTTCGTGCTCGATCTGCTCACCCTCTCGGTGGAAGCGGGGCTCGACTTCATGACCGCCATCCAGCGCATCGTCGAAAAGAGGGCCATCGATCCGCTCACCGAGGAACTCGTCCGCGTGTTTCGCGAGGTGCTGCTGGGGAAAACCCGCAAAGAGGCGCTGAAAGCCATGGCGGAACGGGTCAACCAGGACGACGTGAGTGCCGTGGTGCATGCCCTCACGCAGGCGGACGAACTGGGGGTGAGCATCGGCGCCATGCTGCGCATTCAGGCCGACCAGATGCGGACGCGCCGGTTCCAACGCGCGGAAAAACGGGCCAACGAGGCGCCCGTCAAAATGCTCTTCCCGCTTGTGGCCTTCATCTTTCCGGCCGTCTTTCTCGTCCTCCTCGGCCCCATCATCGCGCAGATCCTGCACAGCGGGTTTTAGCGCCCCGGGCGGATTCGCGCCGGTGCGGGGGTGTCCAGAAGACAGCCGGCCGGACGTTTCCGTTCGATCTAGGCGGCCGAGGCCCGATTGGAAAGCCGCACATCGTCCAGGCGCACATCCGCGCACTGGCGGCAGATGATCGCCTCGGGCCCGGAGGTCGCCACCTCCACGTGGCTGAAGGCGATGTCCCTGACCTGGCAGGCCGCATTTCCCTGCACCTGGATCGGTTGGCCGCTCCGAATGCGGAAGTTCGAGAACCGCAGCCCCTCGATCCGCACGTTCGACATCCCCTCGTCCACGAACACCAGGATCGGCTTTTGCGCGCAGTCCATGACGACGTTGCTGAACAAGATGTTCCGGACCTCGACCGAACCGGTGTCGCCCTTCGCCAGGTACCGCCCCGGATTCTCCACGATGATGCCGTTGTTCCGGCTCTTGATCGTCAGGTTCGAAAACACGGCGTTGCGGATGACGTGATCGCTGGGGCACCCGATCCGGACGCCCTGGCACCAACTGTCGAGCAGGCAGTTGGTCACCGTCACGTTCTCGCACACCGCCGGCGTGTCGAGCATCTTCCGGATCGACCGCAGGACGATGCAGTCGTCGGACGTCTTGAACCGGCTGTCGCTCACGATGACGTCGCGACATCCGTCGAAATCGAGGCCGTCGTTGTTGATCATCCGCGGGTCGGCCTCGATGGCGATGCGATGCACGCGGACCGCCTCGCACGCCATCAGCCAAACGGTCCAGGACGGCGAATTCAGCAGCGAGACGTCCTCCAGCCGGACCCGCTTGCATCGCAGCGCCATCAAAATCCGGGGCCGTTCGGTCGCCGGTTTCTTGAAGAATCCCCCCCCCTGGCATTCGGCCGTATTGAAAAACGCCAGGCCGTTCGCGTCGATGACGCCCGGCCCGGTGATCGCGATATCCTCCGCGTCAACCGCGCGGATCAGGCTCTTGGTGCTCCCCTCCGGCGCGATCTCGCCGTGAAAGCCGGGCGCCTCGAAATCGGCGTAATCGTTCAGGTCGGTGCTGCCCGCGAGCCTGCAGCCCTGTTCCAGATGCAATTCCACGCCGCTCGTGAGCAGGAGTGAGCCGGTCACGAACGTGCCGGGGCCGCAGGTCACGCGACCGCCGCCGGCCGCGTGGCAGGCGTCGATCGCCTTCTGAATCGCCGCCGTGTTGACGGTCCTGCCGTCCGCCCTGGCGCCGAATTCCGTGATCGCATCACTCATCGGATTCACCCCTTCAGCATTTCCATCAAATGGGTAAGCCGCGCCTGTTTTTCCGCCAGTTCCCGTTGGCGCGCGCGCTGCTGCTCCACCACCGGCTCCGCGGCCTTGGCCACGAAGTCGGGATTGGACAGCTTCTTCTCCACCCGCACGGCATCCTGGCTGACCTTATCGAGTTCCTTCGTCAGGCGGGCCAGTTCGGCGGGCACGTCCACGAAGCCCTCCATCGGCATGTAGATCGTGCCGATGCGGGTCACGGCCGAGGGCATCGCCTTGGGCGGCGCGAACGCGGGATCGATCGTCAACTCGCGCGCCTTGAGCAGCGCCGTCGTCCCGGCCGCATCCGCGCGCAGCCGATCCGCCAGCGCGGCATCGGCCGGCTTGATCACGTAGTCCACCTTCACGCCGGGCGCGATGCTGGTGTCGGCCTTCAGCATGCGGCCGGTCCGGATCAGCTCGTGCTTGTCGTCCACGTAGGCCGCCGTGGCGGCGTCCGCGCCCCAGCGGGCCAGGGTTTCCGCCGGCATCGGCTTCGGCCACGGCGCGTTCAGGATTGTCTCATCCTCGGCCGCGAAGTCGAACGCATGCCACAGTTCCTCCGTCAGGAACGGCATGAACGGATGCAGCAGCCGAAGCGCCGTGCCCAGGCAATACTGCATGATCGCCACCACCTGCGCCTTGCGCGCCTCGTCGGAACCGTAGAGCACCTCCTTGGAGGACTCCAGGTACCAGTCGCAGAACTGGTGCCACACGAACTCGTACAGGTCGTGCGCGGCGTCGTTAAACCGGAACTGCTCCAGGTTCCCCGTGCAAGACGCCACGGTTTCCTGGAGCCGGAACAGGATCTGCCGGTCATCGGCGCTGAGCAGGACGGGATCGAACCGGGGTTCCAGCGCCTGCGGCGACAACGTCCTGGCGTGCATCTGCATGAACCGGGCCGCGTTCCAGATCTTGGTGCCGAAGTTGCGGCCTATCTCGAACTTCTCCTTGTTCACGTAGACGTCCTGGCCGGTCGCGGTCAGCATCATGAGGCTGAAGCGCAGGGCATCGGCGCTGGTGTCGCGGATGATGTCGCGCGGATCGATGGAGTTGCCCAGGCTCTTGCTCATCTTCCGGCCCTTGTCGTCCCGCACCGTGCCGTGGATGTAGACCTCCCGGAAGGGAATATCGCCCATGAACTCGAAGCCGGCCATGATCATCCGGGCCACCCAGAAGAAAATAATCTCCGAGGCCGTGACCAGCGTGTGGGTTGGATAATAAAAGGCCAGGGCGGCATTCTGCTCCGGCCAGCCGAAGGTGCTGAACGGCCAGAGCCAGGAGGAGAACCAGGTGTCGAGCACATCCTCGTCCTGCCCGATCCGGTTCTGCCCGCAGGCCGGACACGCCGCCGGCTTGTCCACCGCGGCCCATTCCTTGCCGCACGCCTCGCAGGTGAAGACGGGGATGCGGTGCCCCCACCAGATCTGGCGCGAGATGCACCAGTCGCGGATGTTTTCCATCCAGTCCAGGTACACCTTGGTCCAGCGGTCCGGGACGAATCGGATGCGGCCGTCCTGGACGGCCTTGATGGCGGGAATCGCCAGCGGCGCCATCTTCACGAACCACTGCGGCGACAGCCGCGGCTCCACCACGGTGTCGCACCGGTAACAGCGGCCCACGGCATGTTGGTGCGGGTCGGTCTTCTCAAGCAGGCCGGACGCCTCCAGGTCCTCCAGGATCTTCTTGCGGCATTCGAACCGGTCCAGGCCGGCGTAGGGGCCCGCCGCCTCGTTCATGCGGGCGTCGCCATGCATGACGTTCACCTGCGGCAGGCTGTGCCGGAGCCCCATCTCGTAATCGTTCGGATCGTGCGCGGGGGTCACCTTCACCGCGCCCGTGCCGAATTTCGGATCCACAAAGGGGTCGGCGATCACGGGAATCGCACGCCCGATCACGGGCAGGATCAGGTTTTTCCCCACGAGCCCCGCGTAGCGCGGATCCTCCGGATTCACCGCCACTGCCGTGTCGCCGAGCAGCGTCTCGGGCCGCGTGGTGGCCACCGTCACCCACTCGCGCCCCGCCTCGGGTTGCTCAAGCCGGTAGCGGATGTGGTACAGATGGCCCGCGGTATCGCGGTGCTCGCTCTCCTCGTCCGACAGCGCGGTATGGCAGCGCGGGCACCAGTTGATGATGCGGTTGCCGCGGTAAATCAACCCCTTGTCGTACAGCCGGACGAACACTTCGGCCACGGCGCGGCTGAGTCCCTCGTCCATGGTGAACCGTTCGCGCTCCCAGTCGCAGGCGGAGCCGAGCGACTTGAGCTGGTTGATGATGGTGCCGCCGTATTCCTTTTTCCACTGCCAGACGCGCTCCACGAAAGCGTCGCGCCCCAGCTTCTCCCGGGAAGAGCCCTCCTTGCGCAACGCCCGCTCCACCACGTTCTGGGTGGCAATGCCGGCATGGTCCGTGCCCGGCATCCAGAGCGTGTTCCGTCCTTCCATGTGGCGCCAGCGAATCAGGATATCCTGGATCGTGTTGTTGAGCGCGTGGCCCATGTGCAGGATGCCCGTCACGTTGGGCGGGGGGATCATCACGCAATAGGGCTGGCCGCCCCGGGCGGCGTCGCCGTGATAATGCCCGTGTTCGAGCGCCCGGGCATACCACGCGGTTTCCACGGCCTTGGGTTCGTAACTCTTGTTCAACTCTCGCATGGGACACCCGTTTTAAAAAAAGCTTCATACAGGGCTTCGACCGCCTTCTTGCGGTCCACCCCCTTGACGCCGAACATGATGCTGATTTCGGAGGAACCCTGGTTCAGCATTTCGATGTTGACGCCGGCCGCCGCCAGCGCGCCCGTGGCGCGGGCGGCCAGGCCGACTGTGTACCGCATCCCCTCGCCCACGATCATGATCAACGCCAGGCCCGTTTCGAACTCCGCGTCGTCCGCCTTCAACTCGTTGCGGCAACGGTCGATGATGCGCGCTTTTTTCGACTCCGACAGGCTTGATTCGCGGAGCACCACGGAGATGGTGTCGATGCCCGACGGGACATGCTCGTAGGACAGGCCTTCCTCCTCAACGATCTGCAGCAGCCGGCGGCTGAAGCCGATCTCGCGATTCATCAGGTACTTGTCCAGGTTCAGCGTGCAAAATCCGTCCGCGCTGGCGATGCCCACCACGCCGCCCGAGGCATAGGCTCGGGTCGGCACCACGCGGGTGCCGGGCGCCCTGGGTTTGTTGGTGTTGCGGATACGGACCGGAATGCGCGCCTGCACGGCCGGGACGATCGCCTCGTCGTGAAACACGCCAAAGCCGGAATAGGCCAGTTCCCGCATTTCGCGATAAGTCAACAGGTCGATGGCTTTCGCGTCCGGCACGATCCGCGGATCGACGGCGAACACGGAATCCACGTCGGTAAAGTTTTCATACTCCGCCGCCTTCACCGCCGCCGCCAGGATCGCCCCGGTGATGTCCGAACCCCCGCGCGGGAACGTCACCACGTCGCCGCCCCGCGTGAAGCCAAAAAACCCCGGGAACACGATCACCTTGCGGGTGTCGGCCAGCGACTGGGCCAGGTTGGCGTACGATTCCGGCAGGACGGTGGCGTTGCCGGGATTATCGGTCAGCCGCAATCCCGCTGTTTTCGGGCTGAGATAGCGGGCGGGAACTCCCTGCTTGGTGAGCGCGGCGGCCACGAGGCGGGCGCTGTTGTCCTCGCCCGCCGCCTTCATCCGATCCAGGAACCGGCCCCGGTGCGACCGGTCCGCGTCCAGCCGCGCGCGCAGGTCCCGCTCGATCGCCGTCATCGCGGCCGGGGGCAGGGCAAGGGCCTTGCGGATCTCGGCGTAACGCGCCACCACGGCCGCCAGTTCGGGCTCCGCCCCGCGGCCGGCCAGTCGGGCTTCGGCCAGCGCGATCAGCAGGTCCGTCACCTTGGCATCCCCGCCATGCCGTTTGCCGGGCGCGGAGACCACCACGATCCGTCGCGCCCGATCCGCTTTCACAATCCGGCAGACTTTGAGGATCTGCGCGGCATTCGCCAGGGAGGTGCCTCCGAATTTCGCCACTTTCACCATCTTCATCGTCTATTTCTCCGATCCCAAATCCTCGATGCGCATCCGCACCGCCGGCCCGGTCGTCACGTTCAACGACTCGATCTCCATTAACGCGCCCATGCAGTCCGACTCCCTCGCGCGGTGCGTGACCAGCACGACCGGCACGTGGCGCCCCGCCTGGGTCTCCTTCTGCATGACGGATGCCAGGCTGATCTGGTGGCGGCCGAGCACGGCCGCGATCTGGCCCAGCACGCCGGGTTTGTCGAGCAGCGCCAGCCGGATGTAATAGCGGCTCAACACGTCCCCCATCGGCCGGCACGGCAGCGACGGGGCGTCCTCGGGAAACACCGGCGGGGGCGGCACGCCGCCCGCCAGCGCCAGGCCGATGTCGGCCAGGTCGCTGACCACCGCGCTGCCGGTGGGCAGGCGGCCCGCGCCGCGGCCGTAATACATCGTCTGCCCGGACATGTCGGCGTCGACCATGACGGCGTTGAACACGCCGGCGACGGAAGCCAGCAGGGAGTCGGCCGGAATCAACGCCGGATGGACGCGTACCTCCACCTGGCCATCGTCCAGTTTGATGACCGCCAGGAGTTTGATGCGATAGCCGAGGCCCTTGGCGTACTCCATATCCGCCTTGGCCAGGCCGCGGATGCCCTCCACGAACACCGCGCTCATGGGCAACGGCGCGCCGCCGGCGAGCGAGGCCAGGATCACGGCCTTGTGCGCCGTGTCGAATCCGTCGATGTCCAGCGCCGGATTGGTTTCGGCATACCCGGCGGCCTGAGCCTCCTTGAGCGCATGCTCAAACGTGACCTGTTCTTTCTCCATTTTGGTGAGGATGAAATTGCACGTGCCGTTCAGAATGCCGTACAGGCGCTGGAACCGGTTGGCCACCAACCCTTCGCGAATGGCGCGAATGATCGGGATCGTGCCGGCCACGCTGGCCTCGAAGCCCACGGGCAGCCCTTTTCGGGCCGCCAGCGCAAAAATCGCGCGGCCGTTCTCGGCCAGCAGGGCCTTGTTGGCGGTCACCACCGCCTTGCCGTTCTCCAGCGCGCCCATCACCACCTCGCGGGCGAAACCCGTGCCGCCCACCAGTTCAATGATGATGTCCAGGGAAGGATCGGTCAGCAGCGCCTGGCCGTCGCGGGTCAGGATCGCGGGGTCCACCTTGACGCCCCGGTCGCGCTCCAGGTCCATATCCGCGATCCGGCGCAACGCCAGCCGCACCCCCGTGCGGGAGGCGATCTTCTCGCCGTTTTTCTGCAAACATTCCACGACTCCAGCCCCCACCGTGCCGAAGCCGATCAAGCCGATTCCGATCTCTTTCACAAAGTCCTCTCTTTTACACGGACGCCAACGCCCGGATATTTCCGCTCTCGTTCCGGCACCGCTCGAGCACCTCCATCACCGCCAGCGTTTCCTCCGGCTTGACGGCCGGCGGCCGCCCCGTGCGGATGCTGCAGGCAAAATCGGTAAACAAATTGATGCCCTGCGCCGGATCGACGGGGATTTTTTCCGTCCGGATGTCGAGCGTGTCGGAGGGATATTCGCGGTTGACACTGGCCAACCCCTCGTTCACCTCTTTGGGCGGAAGGGCCGCCGGATCGAACCGGCGCACTTCGAATTCCCCGTGGTCCCGCTCGCCGGTCACGATAATGCCGCCCTTCGTTCCCCAAACGAGGATCGAATAGGGCGACAGCACGGACGCCATGTTGATCTCGACTTCGCCCATCACGCCTTCCGGAGATTCCATCACCACCTTCACGACATCCTCGGCATCCCCGAGCGACGCCACCCGCTGCCGCGAGCAGAACAGGCGGCCCACCGTGAACCCGATGAGCCCGAGAATCTGATCGATTCCATGCGCCCCGTAGTTGTTCAGCATGCCGCCGCCGAACTTGCTCAGGCTCTGCCAGTCGTTGCGCCGGACGTACCCGAATATCGCGCGTCGGACCCAGAAGAGGCGGCCGATCACGCCCGACCGGATCAACGCCTGAAGTTGCTGGTTGTTGGCCGAAAGCCGATGGGGCTGGTAGACCGTCAATCGCCGGTCCGCCTCGGAGGCGGCCCGCACGATCTCCCGCGCTTCCGCCAGGTTCATGGCCATCGGCTTCTCGAGGATCACGTGCAGCCGTTTCGCGAACGCCTTCAGCGCCATGTCCCGGTGGAAATGGGTGGGCGTGGCGATCACCACGGCGTCCAACCCGGCCTTCTCGATCATCTCGTCGTAGGACGCATACGCCCTGCAACCCAGCTCGGCCTCGGCCTGCGCGCGCCGGCCCGCCTCCATGTCCGCCACCGCAGACAGGGTGTAGTCCGGATGGGTGGCCAGGCCCTTGGCGTGAAATTTCCACCCGATCCGCCCCAAACCCGCCACGCCGATTTTAATCGTGTTCATGCTCCCTTTTCACCCGCTCGTTGCACCTTCCGGACGGGATGATAATGCACATAGACCCGTTTCACCAAATCGATTCCCTCGCTCAAGGCGTGCTCCACGCGCGTGGCAATGCGATCGCCTTCGGCCACGGTGATTGCCCCGTCGAGCCCCACCGTGACGTGCATCAGCAGGTAGGGGCCGAACCGGTGCGCCTGCACCTCCTCCACCGCCTTCACACCCTCGACATCCTTCAACACCGCGCGCGCCTGCTTGTCCAGTTCCCGACTCGGGACCGCATCCATCAGATCCACCGCCGCCTCGCGCAGGATCTGGATGCCTGTGGCCATCACCACCAGCGCCACGACGCTCCCCAGCAGGGGGTCGCCCCAGTGCCACCCCAGCCGCGTCAGCAGAATGCCGATCGCCGCGCCGGACGCCGAATAAATGTCGTTCCGATGATCGCGCGCGAGCGCCAGGATCGCGGCATTCCCCGTCTGTTTCGCCACGCCCCGCGTATAGACCGCCAGCAGGATCTTCGTCGCCACCGTCAGCAACGCCACCCACAGGGCGATCAACCGGATCGGGTTCGGCGTGCCGCCCGTGGTGAAAACATCGAACACGTTGTTGATCGCATCCCAGAATAGCGCGATGGCCGTCGTGATCACAAACGCCCCCACCGTCAGCGCCGCGATGCTCTCCAACTGCCGGTGGCCGTAGGGATGCTCGTGGTCCGCCGGCTGGTGCGCGAAAAACACGCAGATCTTGACCACGATGTAGTAGGCCACATCGGAGGTGGAGTTGATCCCGTCCGCCAGCAACGCGTTGGAATGGCCGAAAATGCCGAAAAAGGTCTTCAGCACGGCAAGCAGCAGGTTGGCGGCCAACCCGCCGTTGATTGCCCGGTCGGCCGCTTGCTTATGGGAAAAACTCATGACGTTTTATAGTGAATCTGCCGCCGAAATAAAAGCCCTATTATGGGCCGCATTCCGCTCCGCATTCGAGGAGCATCGCTTCCACCGCCCCCCAGACCGCCTCCACGGACAGGGCGGCCAGCGATTCCGTCGTCGGCAGGGCCGACCGCACCACCCGCACGCCCGGCGCGCGCGAGGCCCACACATCCGGATCCGACGGTCCGAACAGCGCCGTCACCGGGACGCCCACCGCCGCGGCCACGTGCGTCACCCCCGAATCGTTGCCTACATACCCGCGGCTGGCGGCATACGCCTCCGCCAGGGCGGTCAAATCCAGGGACTCCAGCACGGCAAAGCCCGTGTTCAGGCGATCGAACGCCCGGCGCGCCTCCGTGTCCGCCTCGCCAAAACTGAAGACCGGCGCAAAACCCGCCGCTTTCACCCGCTCCGCCACCCGCACGAAGCCCTCCAGCGGCCAGTTTTTACTCCCGCTCCCGCTGCCCGGATGAAACGCCACCGCCCGGTCCGAGCCCGCCAGCCGCGCCCGCCCGCGCGCCACCGCCCCGGCCGGCAAGGCCAGCCGCGGATAGGGCTCGTGCTCCGGATAGATCGCCAGCGCCTCCAGCGGCTTCATCAAATGCCGCGCCGCCGGCGTTTTGCCCGGCCGCGGATCGGTGGACAGGACCTGCCGCACACCCGCCCGTTCCAGGCTCGTACGCACGGAATCGTCCGGATCGTAAAGCAGGTTGATGGTCACGTCGAAGGCTTGCACATACAGGGCCAGTTCCGCGGGCAGCGGCTGTTCCGGCACGAACAGCCGCGCCACCGAGCCCCGGTCCAGCGACTTCACCACGTCCGCCAGGCCCCCGGCCAGCGCGAGCGCGGCGATGTGGGGATAGCCCAGCACCTCGATGTGCGACTCCGGCCAGCGCCGCCGTAACGCCTCGAGCACGGGCAGCGTCATCACGAAATCGCCGATCGCCCCGCCCCGCAAAACCAGGATGCGCGGATGTCCCATGACGTGAACTCCTTTCGCACATTCCGTGCGCCACGGCGTGGAATGGATGCGCGCCGCCGCGGCCGCCGTCCGCGCCTTGCTGAAATTGCTTCAAACCCACTGAACGGAACAACGCCACCCGCAGGCCACGCGGTCATGCCCGGCCAGATCCCGCCGCACGGCCACACGCGAAAAGCCGGCTTCCCGCAACAACGCCGCCACCGCCGGCCCCTGATCGTTCCCGATTTCGAGCCAAAGCGACCCGCCCGGCTTGAGGCAGCCCCACGCCTGCGGAACCAGCCGCCGGATCGCCGCCAGCCCGTCCGTCCCGCCATCCAGCGCCAGCCGCGGCTCGAACTCCCGCACATGCCGGTCCAGCGTCCCGCACACCGCCGACGGGATATAGGGCGGATTGGACACCACCGCGTCGAACGCGTCCGCCTCGAAGCCCTCCAGCCAATCGCCCTTTCGCAACTCCACCCGGCCGCCCAGCCCGAGCCGATCCCGGTTTTCCCCGGCCAGCGCCAGCGCGCCCTCGTCGCAATCGACCGCCACCAGCCGCGCTTCCGGCCGGGCCGCCGCCAGCGCCAACGCGATGCAACCCGTCCCCGTGCCCGCGTCCGCAATCGTCGGCCGCGCCATACGCCATATCGCCCCGCACGCCAGCACCTGCTCCACCAGCCACTCGGTTTCCGGACGGGGGATCAACGCGCGCCGGTCGCATTGAACGGTGATCCCGTGAAAGGGGGCATCCCCCAGAACATATTGCAGGGGCTCCCCGCCGGCCAATCGCGCCACCTGGCCGTCCAGCGCCCGCGCATCCGCTTCGGACAATTCCTTCGCCCCACACAGGCGCAACTCAAGCCGGGGAATCCCCAATCGCCGGGCCAGCAGGTGTTCCAGATTCAGCCGGGCTTCGGCAATTCCCCGCGCCTCCAACCCGGTCAGACGGAATCGGATAAACTCCTCCACCCTCTGCCCCCGGCCTCTATCTTCTTCACTGCACCGCATCCAGTTGCGCTTTCATCCGTTCTTCCAGGTCATGCTCGTGCAACGCGTCAATCACGGGCTGGATCTCGCCCTCCATGACCCGGTCCAGGTTGTAGATCGTGAAATTGATCCGATGGTCGGTCAGCCGGTTCTGGGGAAAATTATAGGTGCGGATTTTTTCGCTCCGGTCACCCGAGCCGATGGCCGTGCGCCGGATGTCGCCGGTCTTGGCGCCCTCCTCCTGCCGTTTCCGGTCCAGCAACTTGGCCTTCAGCATGGCCATGGCCTTGTCCCGGTTGCGCATCTGCGAGCGTTCGGCCTGGCAGGTCACCACCAACCCCGTCGCCAGATGCGTCAGACGAACGGCGGAATCGGTCCGGTTGACGTGCTGGCCGCCCGCCCCGCTCGCGCGATAGGTGTCGATCCGCAGATCGCCCTCGTTGATCACAATCTCCTCGTCGACGTCGTCGCCGGCTTCCGGAATAATCACCACGCTGGCGGCGGAGGTGTGCACCCGGCCCTGGGCTTCGGTCACGGGCACGCGCTGCACGCGATGCACGCCCGACTCGAACTTCAGCGTCCCGTAAACCGCCTCGCCCTCGAGGGTGGCGATGATTTCCTTGTAGCCGCCGATTTCGGCGGGGCTGGAATCGAACACGGCTGTTTTCCACCCGTGGTTTTCCGCGTACCGGCTGTACAGGCGGAACAGTTCGCCGGCAAACAGGGCGGCTTCGTCGCCCCCCGTGCCCGCGCGGATTTCGAGGATGACGTTGCGGTCATCCGCCGGATCCGGCGGCAGCATGGCGATCATGGCCTCCCGTTCGAGGCGGGGAACGGCCTCATCGAGAATGTCGAGTTCGGCCCGGGCCAGTTCCCGCATCTCCGGTTCGGAGGCGGGATCCCCGGCCATCTGCTTGTATTCGGCCTGCTCGCGAAGGGCCTTGGAATAGGCCTCGGTTTTTTCAACCACCCGCCGCACCCGCGAATGTTCCCGCACCAGTTCCTGGAACTTGCGGGGCTGCGCGGCGGCGCCCGGCGCGGAAAGGCGGCCTTCCAGGTCCCCGAGGCGGTCGCGGTACCGGTTGGCAAGGGCGGGAGTGATCATAGGCCCCCTGAAAAAGCGGACAGGCCGGGAAGGACTCGCCTCACCGGCCTGTGCCCGACACGAAAGTCGCTACTTCGCCGCGGCTTCGCGTTTGTAACGCTTGTTGAACTGGTCCACGCGCCCGGCGGTGTCCACGAAAGACGTCTTGCCCGTGTAATACGGGTGGCACGCCGAACAGGTGTTGCAGTGAATCTCCTTCACCGCGGAACGGAGCTTCATGACATTTCCACAGGCGCAAGTCGCCGTGGCCTCGCCATACTGCGGATGGCCTTCCTTTTTCATCGATCTACCTCCAGAATCAATTCGCAAACAATAATGTATACCGAAAGCCATTCCGGGAAGCAAGCCCATTATGCGAAAAAATGAACGCCTGAACGCCCTGCCCTACTTCATCTTCCGGAGGCGCACCTCGACCTCCTGCAGATCCTTCAGCAGGACGCGCAGCCGGGCGGGATCGGTATCCCCGAAATGGTAGGGATAGAGGATCTTCGGCTTGAACGCCCGGGCGGCATCCGCGACCATTTCGGGTGACATCGTATAAGGCAGGTTCATCGGCAAAAAGGCGACGTCGATGTCCGTCAGCGCCTTCATTTCGGCCGTGTTCTCGGTATCGCCCGCCACGTAAACGCGTTTATCGCCAAAGGTCAGAATATAGCCGACCCCCGCTCCCTTGGGGTGAAAAGGCTGTCCGTCCGGCCGCTTGTTCACGAGATTGTAGGCGGGAATCGCCTCGATCCCGATCCCCCGCTCCGTCCGCGTCTCGTCCGCCTGAATCGCCTTGGCGCCTCCAATCCGGGCGGCGCAATAAGCCGGCAGGACGACGGCGGTGTTGGTCGTGCGGATCTGCCGGATGGCGGCTGCATCGAGATGATCGGCATGGTCATGGGTGACCAGGATCAGGTCGGCCTTGGGCAGTTTGGCGTAATCCGCCAGCCGGCCGTAGGGATCGACATGGATCACCTGCCCGTCGAGCTCGAACATCACGGAGCCGTGACCGATGAAGGTGATCGTCACGTCCCCTTTCGTCGTGGGGATGTGATCGGTCTCCAACTGGGCCAGGACCGTCATGCCGGTTGCGATCCCCGCCAGAATCAAGACTGTCAGCATGTTCATGGGCCCTCCTTGTTACTGGCGCGTCTTGCGCGTTGCGCCCACGTTCTTTTACGCATCGAGCAGTGTTCCGACCTTGTTCAACACTTGGTGCACGACGGGCTCCGGGAGCGAACATAGAAAAGACGCTCCGCGCGCCTTCCAGTCCATGCTCTTGACTTGGTCCGAAAGAACGACACCGGACGCCTTCAGGCCCGGCGGCACGCTGACCTCGAACGGATAGCCTTTGATTTGGCTTGTGACAGGACAAAGTAAAGCCAACCCCACCTTGCGGTTATACGGCTCCGGTGAGAGAACAAGGGCAGGCCGATGTCCGGCCTGTTCATGACCAGCTTGGGGGCTGAATGAAATCCAGACCACGTCACCCCGCCTGGGACAGTATGCAGCCATCACCACACCTCCTGTCCGACCGGTCCGCCCGTCTTGACTTCCGCATGGCGGTTTCGCTTTGTTACGCCCTTGAGCAAGTCCTCAAGCCGGTATTCAGGCCCAGGACGGGGAGCGATGACGATCTTTCCGTCATCCACGAAAAGATCAATGGCCGTGCCGTAGGCGACGTGCGCCTCCTTCACGAATGCCTTTGGGATGCGTACCGCCAGACTGTTTCCCCACTTCCGAATCGTCGCTTGCATGCTGTCCTCCTGTATCTACAATAAAGATACATCCAGACGATCCGCGATGCAAGCTTCTTCTCCCAGCCGAACGCCCATGAGCAGACTGAGCCGCTTCGGCGATAGTCTGGCTCATGTGGTTCGGCAGCCTTTCTCCCTCATTGAAGGACGAGGGGGACATGCTTACCCAGCAGGCGAAAGTGCTTGTCCAGCGAGAACAGCGAAAGGTTGTGCTGCATCGCATTTTGAGCGACCATAAGGTCCGGGATGCCCATCTTGTTGATGCCGTTGCGCAGGCACGCCACCTGCATCTCAATGATGCCATTCCAATCGACAGCCAAGGGGACACACTCCATTTCACGAAGGACGCTCAAGAGCTTTCGCTCGCCACGAACCAGCAGAGCCGGCGCCAGTTCGGCAAGGATGATGTCATTGGTGACAACAAGCCCCTCCACAATCAACCAGTCCAGCGTCGGCAGGTCGTGGGTGCCGCGAAAGTAGGCCACCCACACAGAGCTGTCCACGAGAACGTTCATGCGCGTTTCCGGAGCGCGTCGAGGTCAATTGTCATTGCCACCCGTCCCTTGAAACTCCGCAGTTCCTGCAGTCGGGTCTTCCGAACGAGGTCTTCCAGCGCTGCGACAATAACGCCCGTTTTCGTCTTCTGATGGGACGACTTCATCGCATCTTGCATGAGCCGGTCAGGCAGGTCCAGTGTTGTTCGCATCGTCTTTCCTCCAAACATCAATATGCGCCATAACCTTCATCTATGCATAATATATATGCCAATATTGTCATGTTTGTCAATATCGATCTTTTGCCGAACGTGTGGGTCTGGCTGCGAGCCCTGCGAGCTAGCCAGCAGCCGCTGGTTGGCCTCATTCATTTGCCATCTTATTCCGTCATCCCGAGCTTGTCGAGGGATCTCAACTCTCGCTTCCCTGTCCGAGATTCCTCGACTTCGCCCTGAAGTAGAGCGAAGCGCTCACTTCAGGGCTCCGCTCGGAATGACCACCCACTCTAATTTGTTCCTTTTATCGGCCAACGTGACCGGTTGGCGTGAGCCGCGCCTCGGGCGATAGCCTGAGCGAATTGTTCGGTGTTTCATTCCTCTTTCGGTGTTTCACAATTCCAACAGACACCCAACTCGCCATCAACAGTCTGACCACATCGGTTGCACTTCCATGGCGTGTCCGTTGACGCCTGGCTCTGCTTCAGTTCATCCACTATGCGAGTTGCCGCATCTACATCCTCGTCCGCAACCCACACCTCGGGCCATGCAAAGGCGGCCGATACCATGAACGGAACCGGATCTCCGACTCCCGCGCCAGCCGAGCCACGCTCATTTTTGATGAAAGATAGAATTCCTTTTCCTTCGAGTAGGCCCTTCAGTATGTCGCAGGGCACGACGCTTGGGTCTGTGTATATCTTTCTCATCGTGTCACCGAACGTCGGTGCCTTGCGTGAGCCGCGCCAGCGGCGATACGCAAGGGCACCTGGTTGGGAAAATCATTTTTGATTTGATCGGGTCTGGCTGTAGGGGCGGACCTTGTGTCCGCCCGCATCACGCCGTCATGCGCCATCTTTACGCATGGCGGGCGGCGACAAGCGCCGCCCCTACAGTTCCGTTTGCTGTGATCTGTTTTCTATTTTCTGGTTTCTTTTCATCCCGAACGTGTGGGTCTGGCTGCGAGCCCTGCGAGCTAGCCAGCAGCCGCTGGTTGGCCTCATTCATTTGCCATCTTATTCCGTCATCCCGAGCTTGTCGAGGGATCTCAACTCTCGCTTCCCTGTCCGAGATTCCTCGACTTCGCCCTGAAGTAGAGCGAAGCGCTCACTTCAGGGCTCCGCTCGGAATGACCACCCACTCTAATTTGTTCCTTTTATCGGCCAACGACCCGCAGCAGCGGCGGCGAAGCCGTACGCTGCCTGCGGTGGTTCGCA
>CAZSUH010000034.1:0-26486 GCA_964609905.1 uncultured Verrucomicrobiota bacterium | reverse complement strand
GCCAGCCTCGTGTTCGACGGCAGATGCGGGAACGACACGGTCGGCTCCAGGGCCGCCAGGTCGATCGTGATCGTCGCTTCGTAAACCGCGTCGGCGTCCGGCTGATACGCCTTGCCGCCCTTGTGGCCGGCTTTTTTCAAGAAGGCGCGCGTCTTCGCGTCCACCGGGAAAATTCCGTTCTTCGCACCCGCTTCGATCGCCATGTTGGCCATGCAGAGCCGGTCGTCCACGGTCAGCGCGCCCACCCCGTCGCCCGCATACTCCATGGACCGGTACAGCGCGCCGTCCACGCCGATCTTGCCGATGATGTGCAGAATCGCGTCCTTGCCGCCCACCCATCTCCCGGGCTTGCCGGTCAGGACAAAGCGCATGGCCGCCGGCACCTTGAACCAGGCGGTGCCCGTGGCCATGCCCGCGGCCATGTCCGTGGAGCCCACGCCCGTGGAAAACGCGCCCAGCGCGCCGTAGGTGCAGGTGTGGCTGTCCGCGCCGATGATGACGTCGCCCGGCCCCACCAGTCCCTTTTCGGGCAACAGGGCATGCTCGACGCCCATCTCGCCCAGTTCGAAATAGTTCGTGATCGCGTGGTCGCACGCGAAGCATCGCATCGCCTTGCACTGCTCGGCGGCCTTGATGTCCTTGTTCGGCGCGAAATGGTCCGGCACCAGCGCGATCCTGTCCTTGTCGAACACGCGGCCGCTTCCGATCTTCGCGAATTCCTTGATCGCAACCGGCGCGGTGATGTCGTTGCCCAGCACGAGGTCCAGCTTCGCCTCGATCAACTGGCCCGGTTCCACCCGTTTCAACCCCGCCGCGCGGGCGAGGATCTTCTGCGTCATCGTCATGCCCATTCCCGTGTTCTCCTCATGCGCCGCGCCGGGCCTTCAGCTCCAGGTCCCGGATCAGCTTGTATTCGATCGAATCGACCAGCGCCTTCCAGCTCGCCTCGATGATGTCCGTCGACACGCCCACCGTGGTCCACGCCTCGCGGCCGTCGGTGGATTCCATCAGCACGCGCACGGTGGCCTCCGTGGCCGCGTTCCCGTTCAGCACGCGCACTTTGTAGTCCGTCAACCGAACCTCGGCCAGGGCGGGATAAAACCGCTCCAGCGCCTTGCGCAGGCTCCGGTCCATCGCGTTCACGGGGCCATCCCCCTCCGCGGCCGTGATCTCGCTCTGCCCGTCCACGCGGATCTTGATCACCGCGGCGGCGCCGCTGTCCACCCGGACCGGCCGCTCGCTGAGAATGCGGAAATGCTCGAGTTCGAACAGCGGCGTGTAGGTGCCCAGCTCCTTGCGGATCAACAGCTCGAAGCTGGCGTCCGCCCCCTCGAACTGGTACCCCTCCTGCTCCAGCGCCTTGAGCCGGCTCACCACCGACTCCACCACCGGATCGCCCTTCTGCACCGCGGAATCGATCTTGCGGATGCGTTCCAGCACGGCGCTGCGCCCCGCCACCTCGCTCATCAGAAAACGCCGGGCATTCCCCACGCTCCCGGGCGGCACATGCTCGAACGACGCGCTGCACTTGCGCACCCCGTCCATGTGCATCCCCCCCTTGTGCGCAAACGCCTTGCGGCCCACGTACGGCAGGTCGTCGGGCAGGATCACGTTCGCCACCTCCGCCACCCGCCGCACGGCGGCCGTCAGGCGTTCCAGCGAACCGGGCGGAACGCAGGCATATCCCCGCTTGAGCTGCAAATTGGCCAGCACGGTGGCCAGGTTGCAGTTGCCGCACCGCTCGCCGAACCCGGCCAGCGTGCCCTGCACATGCCGCGCGCCGGCCTCGACCGCCGCCAGCGCATTGGCCACCGCCACCCCCGAGTCGTTGTGCGTGTGGATGCCGGTCACGGCCTTCCCGCCCAGCGCGCGGACAGCCGCCGCCGTGCCCGCTGCCACCTCGTCCGGAAAACACCCGCCGTTCGTCTCGCACAGGCAGATCACGTCCGCGCCCGCATCCGCCGCCGCCGCCAGCGTCTCCAGCGCATACGCCGGATCCGCTTTCCACCCGTCAAAATAGTGCTCGGCATCGTAGATCACCCGCCCGCACCGCTCCCGGGCCAGCCGGACCGTGTCGCGGATCATCGCCAGGTTCTCCTTCGGCGTCGTCTTCAACACCTCGGTGACGTGCAACGACCAGGTTTTGCCGAAAATCACAACCACCTCGGCGCCCGCCGACAACAGGCTGTTGACCTGCGGATCGTCCGCGGCCGCCACCTGGGGCCGGCGCGTGGAGCCGAAGGCCGCGATCTTTGACCGGGCCAGCGCCAGCCCCCGCACCGCCGCGAAAAACTCCAAATCTTTCGGATTAGAGCCCGGATTCCCCGCCTCGATCAGCGGGATGCCCAGCTCGTCAAGCGCTTCCACGACCGCCAGCTTGTCGCGGACCGAAAATGAAATGCCCTCAGCCTGGGCGCCGTCGCGTAACGTCGTGTCCAGCAACTCGATTGTCGGGGAGGGATCCTTTTTCGTTTTCATAACCTCTTTACTTTGCGACATTTGCGGGGTTTTGTCAAAACCATTTTCCGCCGCACGCGCACTGTGTTCTTGTCTGGGCTCGCGCTATTTCCTATTCTGCCTGCCAACCGAAACCGAAGTCCACCCGAAAAGGAGCGCCCCATGGTTCACGTCCTCGCCATCGTCCGCGTCAAGCCCGGCTGCAAAGCCCGCTTTCTCGATATTCTTAAAGGCAATATGCCCGCCGTCCAAGCCGAAAACGGGTGCCGGGAATATCGCCCCGTCATCGACACCGACTCCGGCCTGTCCAACCAGGTTCTGGACCCTGATGCCGTCGTCATCATCGAGAAATGGGAAAGCCTGGAGGCACTCCGCACGCACCTGGCCGCCCCCCATATGGCCGCCTACCGGGAAAAGGTCAAGGAGCTTGTTTCCGGTGTTTCGCTGAAAGTGCTGCAGGACGCCTGATCCCGCGGAAAGGGCGTATCCCTCTACCCCGCTTTCCAGGCCCGCAACGCCCGGCGCGATTTGCTCACCGGCCGCGGGTCGGGCTTCAGTCCGACTGTTTTCAGAAGGCTCAAAAAAAGGCGCTTCCCCCGCCGGGCGTCCGTGACCTCGTATTCCAGTTCGCAATCCCGCCGCCGGCCGTACCGGTTGTCGTCCAGGCAGATCTCCCCGCCCGCCCACGGCACCGTGATGCGATGCGTGCTCAACCGGCAGCGATACCCCACCCGCCCGGGATCCACGCCCCGCGCCCGCAACAGCGCCTTCCATGCCGGCTGTTCCACGCCGCGCGCCTTCAACCGCCGGAAGGCGGCCGGCGTCAGAACGGCCAGTTCGTATTCGCTCGCCGCGCCGCGCGCCCGCGCCTTCAAGGTGGCTCCGAATGCGCCGCCCTTCTCCCGCACCCGCAGCGCCATGCCCCGCCGCGCCAACGCCAGGTCCGGCGTGTCGAAATAATGGTTCACCTGCCTGACCGCGTCCGCCGGCGTCGCGCCGAACCGCGCCAGCAACGCCTGAAACACCGCGCGCGGCACGATTTTCTTGAACTCGATCTCCCGGATCCGTTTCATCGATGCGATTCTTCTCGTTTGCCTCATGCTACCACACCCCCGATCCGCGGGGAAGCCCCGAACACCCTGCCCGCGCGCTGGACAAACCCTCGGGAATCCCGCATGATGCGCGCATGAAGGTGCTTCTCCTCGCGCCCCATCCCTTTTTCCAGGAACGCGGAACACCCATCGCGGTGGACCTTCTTCTGCGCGCCCTCTCCGCCCGGGGCGATCGGGTGGACGTGCTGACCTGGCATCTCGGCGCCAACCGCGCCTACCCCGGCGTCACGATCCACCGCATTCCCCGCATCCCGTTCATCACCCGCGCCAGGCCCGGATTTTCCTTCGCCAAACTCGTCTGCGACGCCGCCATGACCGTCCAGGCGTTTGTCCTGGCCTGCCGCACCCGCTACGACCTTGTGCATGCGGTCGAGGAATCCGCTTTCATGGCGCTCCTCATCCGCGGCCTGCGCCGCACGCCCTATGTGTTCGATATGGATTCCTCGATGCCCCTCCAGATTGTCGAAAGCCATCCGGGCGCCCGCTGGCTGCTCCCGCTCCTGGCAGGGCTCGAAGCGCTCGCCATCCGCCGCGCCGCCGCGGTGGTGGCCGTCTGCGATTCGCTCGCCGACCGCGCCCGCGCCGCCGGCGCCCGCCGGGTCGTGGTCCTCCGCGATGTTTCGCTTCTGGCCGACGGGCTCGACCCCGCCTCCGCGCCGCCTGCCTTTTCGCAATCCGGAGTCGTCTTCCTGTATGTGGGCAACCTGGAGCGCTATCAGGGCATCGACCTGCTGCTGGACAGTTTCGCGCTCGCGCGCGGCACGCGCCAGGATCTGTTTCTGGCCATCGCGGGGGGCGCGCCCGCCGACATTGCCGCGTATACCGCCCGGGCCGGCGCGCTGGGTGTGGCCGGCTCGGTTCTCTTTCTCGGTCCGCGCCCCGTGTCGGAGCTGGCCTCCCTTTTCGCGGCCGCGCAGGTCCTGGTTTCCCCGCGCATCACGGGTACAAACACACCCATGAAAATCTACTCGTATCTCGCTTCCGGCAAGCCCGTGCTGGCCACGGACCTGCCCACGCACACCCAGGCACTGGCGCCGGACACCGCGCTCCTGGCGCCGCCGGAACCCGCCGCCTTTGCCGCCGCCATGCTCCGCCTGGCGGACGACCCGGAACTCCGCCGCTCGCTTGGCGCTCGCGCCCGCGCCCGGGCGCAAGCGGTCCATTCCCGCGCGGCCTTCACCGCCGCCGCGCACGGTCTTTACGCGGGGTTGGAACGGGAACTGAAGGGGTTGGCGACGGAATGAATCGATTGAAGATGAACGGGACGCTTGGGAATGTCCCCTATCCCCCGGGCACGCCAAGAGAAGCGGGGGGATATGACACCCAACCCCTCTAGGTAGCGATCGAGCCCGGTCGCTTCTTTTGGGGGCGACTCTCGAACAGGCGCATGAGCCGCGGGAGCGCGAGACGCCAGACGTCGCGCCCGACCTTGGCCGCCTGGCGGCCGCGCGTGGTCGCTTCATACACGATCCGGATCCTCCGGCCCCGAGCTTCGGTCCGGTTCCGCAGGCAGCCGGCCCGTTCCAGATCGCGCAAAATGGGATAGATCGCGCCCTCCGTGGGCGTGCAGAGCTGCCCCGTGCAAGCCGCGACCCGTCGGCGGATTGTGTACCCGTGCGCCGGTTCCGCGCATACCACCCGCAGGACGGCCAACCGGCATAAGCCCGCGCTCATCAGGCTGCCCCAATACGCCGCATCCGTATATTCCATATACGCCTCCCGTGCTTTTGATACCTAGAGGGTCTAGGTATCATGACCGGCCGGTCCAGGTCAACTTGGTTCGAAAGGTGCCGAAATTTTCGAGCATGCCGCGTTCATCCGCCTTGGAACCGTGCCAGAACCCGCGCGACGGTCTGGGTGCCGGCCGCGATGGCGCGAACCACCAGCGAGGGGCCCAGCGCCGCATCGCCCGCGGCATAACCCGGATCCCGCCGCGGGATATCCAGAAACGCCCGGTCCTTGTTGATGGCCTCATCCATATCATCCTCTCACCCGCTTACATGCTCTTGACTTCTTCCCGCACCGTGGCCTCGTCCTCGCGCATCATCTGGCCCAGCACGCGCCGGTATTCCGTGGGAAAGACCTTGACGAACCGGATCCGCGCGCTGTCCCAGTCCGCCAGGATGGCCGCCGCCTTCGGACTGCCCGTGAAGGCGATGTGCCGCTCCAGCAGACCGCGGATTTCCTTTTCGTCTTCCGGCGTCAGGACCAGGTCCAGGTCCACCATCTCCAGGTTGCAGCAGGCGTCGAAGGAGCCGGTCTCGTCGTAGACATACGCCAATCCGCCGCTCATGCCCGCGGCGAAGTTCACCCCCGTTTGCCCCAGCACGACCGCGCGCCCGCCGGTCATGTATTCGCACCCGTGGTCGCCGCAGCCCTCCACCACCGCCGTCGCGCCGCTGTTCCGGATGCAGAACCGCTCGCCGACCCGGCCGTTGGCATACACCTCGCCGGCGGTGGCGCCATACAGCATCACGTTGCCCGCAATCGTGTTGGCGGCGGCCTCGTATCCGGCGTCCGCAGAGGGACGGATCACGATCCGCCCGCCCGACAGCCCCTTGCCCACGTAATCGTTCGCCTCACCGCGCAGCAACAGGGTCAGGCCGCGGGCCGCAAACGCGCCGAAACTCTGGCCCGCCGCGCCCGTGAAGGCCAGCGTGATCGTGTCGGGCGGAAGCCCCGCGTGCCCGTAGCGCCGTGCGATGCGGCTGGAGATCACGGTGCCCACGGTCCGGTGCACGTTGCGGATCGGCAGGTCGAGTCGCACGGATGGCCCGCCCGCAAGAGCCGATTCGATCTTCGGCAGCAGCGTGTAATCGAGCGCCTGCCCCAGCCCGTGCTCCTGGCTTTCCCGGCACAGCCGCCCGCCGGTTCCTTTCGGCGCCCGCTGGAACAAGTTTGAAAAATCGAGCCCCCGCGCCTTCCAGAACGTCACGGCCCGGTTCACGTCCAGCCGGTCGCTGCGGCCGACCATCTCGTCGAACGTCCGGAAACCGAGCGCCGCCATCCAGCGCCGCACCTCTTCCGCGATCATCGTGAAAAAGGCGATCACGTGTTCGGGTTTGCCGGTGTACCGCTTGCGCAGGACGGGATCCTGTGTGCAGACGCCGACCGGGCAGGTGTTGTGCTGGCACTTGCGCACCATCACGCAGCCGCACACCACGAGCGGCGCCGTCGCAAAACCGAACTCCTCCGCGCCGAGCAGGGCCGCCACCACGACGTCGCGGCCGGTTTTCATCTGGCCGTCGGCCTGCAGCCGCACCCGACCGCGCAGGTTATTCAGCACGAGCGTCTGCTGCGTCTCGGCCAGCCCCAACTCCCACGGCGCGCCCGCATGCTTGATCGAGGAGAGCGGCGAGGCGCCCGTGCCCCCGTCGTAGCCGCTGATCAGGATCATGTCCGCCCTGGCCTTGGCCACGCCCGCCGCCACCGTGCCGACGCCGACCTCGGAGACGAGCTTGACCGAGATGCGCGCGGCGTCGTTGGCGTTTTTCAGGTCGTAGATGAGCTGGGCAATATCCTCGATCGAATAGATGTCGTGGTGCGGCGGCGGGGAGATCAGGGTCACCCCGGGCGTGGAATGGCGCACGCGCGCGATCTCGCGATCCACCTTGTAGCCGGGCAGCTGGCCGCCCTCACCCGGTTTGGCGCCCTGCGCGATCTTGATCTGCAGCTCGCGCGCGTTCACCAGGTATTCCGCGGTCACGCCGAAACGGCCGCTGGCGACCTGCTTGACCGCGCTGCACCGGCTGTCGCCGTTCGGCAGGGGCTGGTACCGGGCGGGATCCTCGCCGCCTTCGCCGCTGTTGCTGACGGCGCCCAGCCGGTTCATGGCGATGGCGAGTGTTTCGTGCGCCTCGCGGCTGAGCGAGCCGAAGCTCATCGCGCCGGTGACGAACCGCGTGACGATCGATTCGACCGGTTCGACCTCCTCGATCGGCACCGCCGCGCCTGGCGTGAAGACGAAAAGCCCGCGCAGGGTGCTCAGCCGTTCGGCCTGGTTGTTGATCAGGTCGGCGTAGCGCTGGTAAAGGGCGCGGTCTGCCGTGCGGGTGGCCTGCTGGAGCAGGGAGATGGTCTCCGGCGTCCAGAGGTGGCGCTCGCCGTCGAGCCGGTAGCGGTACTGGCCGCCCGACGGCAGCAGCGCCGGTTTGTCGAGCCGGGCCAGGCGCCAGCGGGCCAGCGCCTCCGCCGCGATCTCGGACAGGCCAATGCCGCCGATGCGGGAGGCCGTGCCGGTAAAGAACCGGTCCGTCACCCCGCGGTTCAGTCCCACGATCTCGAACGTCTGCGCGTTGCGGTAGCTGCGCAGAGTCGAGATGCCCATCTTGGACATGATCTTGAGCAGCCCCTTGCAGCAGGCCGTGATGTAATGCTCGATCGCGGTGGTGACGTCAAGCCGCGCGGTGAGCGCGCCGCGCAGGGCCAGGTCGGCCACGGACTCGTACGCCAGCCAGGGGTTGACCGCCGAGGCGCCGTAACCGAGCAGCAACGCCATGTGCATGACCTCGCGGGCTTCGCCCGTCTCCACCAGCAGGCTGGTGCGCGTGCGGATCGCCTGGCGAACCAGGTGCTGGTTGACGGCCGAGACCGCGAGCAGGGCCGGGATCGGGACCTGGTCCGCGGCCAGCCCGCGGTCGCTCACGATCACCATGCGGGCGCCCCCGTGGATCGCCGCCTCGGCTCCGGCGCACAGCCGCTCGAGCGCCTGCTCCAGCTCTGCCGCACCGCCGGGCAGCGGAAAACCGGCCGGCAGCGTGACGCTCCGGAAATCGTCGAGCTGCAGGCCGCGGATCCGCTCCAGATCCTCGTTGGAGAGGATCGGGTATTTCAGCTTGAGCAGGCGCGCATGGGCCGGGGTCTCCTCCAGGATCTGGTCGCTGTTCCCGATAAACGTCATCAGGCTCATGACCAGCTCCTCCCGGATGGGATCGATGGGAGGATTGGTGACCTGCGCGAACAGCTGCTTGAAATACCAGTAGAGGAGCTGCGGTTTTTCGGAGAGCACGGCCAGCGGCTGGTCCGCGCCCATGGAGCCCACCGGCTCGGATCCCTTGGCGGCCATGCCGTCGAGAATCAGGTCCAGGTCCTCGCGCGTGTAGCCGAAGAGGAGCTGCCGGGTCAGGAGCGTCGCGGTGTCGGGCGCGACCGCGGCGACGGCGTTGAAGAAACCGTGGATGTCGATCCGGTTCTCCTCCACCCAGCGGCGGTAGGGCCGGCGCCGGACCAGCCGGGTCTTGACCTCGAAGTCCTTCATCAGCCGGCCGGTGGAAAGGTCCGCCATCAGCATCTGCCCGGGCCGCAGCGCCCCCTTCTCCACCACCTCGCAGGCGGGGATGTCGAGCACGCCGGCTTCGGAGGCGAACACCATGAATCCGCCCCGGGTCACCGTGTAGCGCGCGGGGCGCAACCCGTTGCGGTCCAGCGTCGCGCCCACGAACCGGCCGTCGGAAAAGGCCACGGCCGCGGGTCCGTCCCACGGCTCCATCAGCCCGGCGTGATATTCGAAAAACCCGCGCAAATCGGGGCCCATGGGATACTTCGCGCCCCACGCCTGGGGCATCAGCATGAGCATCGCATGCTCGATGGAACGGCCGCCCCGGGTGAGCAGTTCCAACGCGTTGTCGAGATTGCCGGAGTCGCTCGTGGCCGGCTCGAGGACCGGCGCAAGCTTGCGCACGTCATCCCCGAACACGGAGGAGGTCAGGTTGCGCTCGCGCGACTTCATCCAGTTGCGGTTGCCGCGCAGGGTGTTGATCTCGCCGTTATGCGCGAGCAGGCGGAACGGCTGCGCCAGCGGCCAGGAGGGAAAGGTGTTGGTGCTGTAGCGCTGGTGCACGACCGCCACCGCGCTGGCCACGCGGGAATCGCGCAGGTCGGCATAAAAGCGCGGCACCTGGGGCGCGATCATCATGCCCTTGTAGACGATCGTGCGGGACGACAGGCTGGCGACATAAAAACCGTTCGCGCCCTCGGACGTCAGGCCGGCCCTTTTTTCGACCTGCTTGCGCACGACATAGAGCTTGCGCTCCAAGGCGTCGCCCGCAAGCCCCGCGCCGGTCAGGAAACACTGGTCCACGACCGGCATCACGGCGCGCGCGGTTTCACCCACGGCCCCGGGAGCGACGGGCACCTCGCGCCAACCCAGGCAGGCCAGCCCCTCGGCGGCCGCCACCGCCTCCAGCGCGCTGCGGCAGACTTGGCGAAGCGCCGGGTCGCGGGGCATGAACAGCATCCCCGCCCCGTATGTGCCTGCGTCCGGCAACGCAATGCCAAGCGAAGGCGTCACCGCGCGGAAAAAAGCATCGGGAATCTGGATCAGCAGCCCGGCGCCGTCGCCCGTTTCCGCATCCGCGCCCGTTGCCCCCCGGTGCAGGAGATTGACCAGCACCTCGATCCCCTTCTCCACGATCGCATGCTCGGCGCGCCCGTTCAAGTTCGCCACAAATCCTACGCCGCAGGCATCATGCTCACAGCCGGGATCGTATAGTCCTGTCGCTTTCAAAGCCGCCGCCCTTTCCCTGAAATTACCGATGGGCTTTTAACAGCATGGGACATGCCAGTTGAAAGGGGTAATCGGGATTTTCGCCGGATCAGGGGCTGAAAAGCATTAGGGAGCGCGATCAGGCGCATATTGGCTTTTCCGCCAGACATGGAGTCGACGATTATGTCGCCAAACCAACTTCAGCACGACATTGTTGTCGCGCCGGTGGAATTCGACAGATTGCCAAATTGGCTTACCGTGGCGCTTTACGAAGGCGTTGCGTCCTTCAAGCGCTCCACCACGGACGGGAACGGCTCCAGCGCGCGGTCCAGAATGCCCAGGCAGGCGGCGATGGCCAGGCCGTAGTTCGTGATGGCCACGCCCGCCGCTTTCGCCCGCTCGATGCGGATCAGCATCTCGCGCCGCGTCAGCATGCAACCGCCGCAATGGATGACCAGATCAAACCCCTTGACGTCTTCCGGGAACTCCCGGCCCGGCAGCGTGACGATCTCCACCTTGCCGCCCACACTCTGCTCCAGCCAGCGCGGCAGCTTGACCCGCCCGATGTCGTCGCCGATCGGATGGTGGGTGCACGCTTCGGCCATCAGCACCCGCGCGCCCGGCTTCAGCCGCAACAGCGTCCGTGCGCCCAGCGCCTGCTGGTACAAGTCCCCCTTGAACCGGGCAAACAGCACCGAAAAACTGGTCATCAACACGTTCCGCGGCGTGTCCGCGGCCACCTTGAGAAACGCCTGGCTGTCAGTCACCACCAGCGCCGGGGGATGCTTCAGCTCGTTCAGCATCGGGGCCAGTTCCCGCTCCTTCACGACCAGGCTGCAGGCGTCCTGATCCAGCACATCGCGCAGCACCTGCACCTGCGGCAGAATCAGCCGCCCGCGAGGCGCCTCTTTGTCGATCGGCACCACCAGCACCACCATCGATCCCGGCTTCACCAGGTCGCCGATGATCGTGGCGGGTGTCAGGAAATCCTCGGGCGCGGCCCGGATCAGCGCCTCGCGCAACCGGCCCATGCCCGTGCCGTCCACGGCGCTGACCGTGACCGTCTCGCCATAGCCTCCTTCACCCGCCAGTCGTTCCAACTCGCGGTCGGCCCGCCGATCCGCCTTCGTGCAGGCGATGATCAACGGAATCTTCTTTTCGGCGAACACGGCCGCCAGCCGTTTTTCGTCCGCCTCCCACGCGTCCGCCACCAGCAGGGCCACGTCCACGCGGTCGGCCACGGCGCGGCTCTTGGCCTTGCGTTTCTCGCCCAGGGCGCCCGCATCGTCCAGCCCCGCCGTATCGATGAATTGCACCGGTCCGATCGGCTGCAGTTCCATGGGCCGCTCCACCGGATCCGTGGTCGTCCCCGGCACCTCGGACACGATCGACACCTCCTGGTGCAACAGCCGGTTGAACAGTGACGACTTGCCGGCATTCCGGCGGCCGAACAACCCAATTTGCAATCGCATGCCTCGCGGCGCGCTCATACAGGCCTCACTTTCCAATATCACAATGGCCGGGCGCGGGGGGTGGTGTCAAGCGAGTTCGCTCTTTCCACAAACGACTCCTCCGCATATGATATTGCCATGGATCTCTCGCAACTGCTTTTCAAGCTCGCGCGAATCGCCGTTGGCCTGGCCTTCGCCTGGGCGATCGTGAGCCTGGTCGGCTGCCTTTCCTATCGCTCGCTCCTCTTTCACCGGAGTTCCCTCACGCTCGAGCAGATTCGCGCCGAGGCAGCCGACCGCGACATCCGGCTCTGGCCGGTCGACGGGCCCGACTATCGGGGCTTCGTCCGCGCAACGCCGCCTTCCGCCGCCCGCGGCACCATCGTGGTGTTCCACGGCAACGCCGGCCTGGCGGTCCACCGTTCCTATTATGTGGACGCGCTCGAACCGCTCGGTTACCGGGTGGTGCTGGCCGAATATCCCGGCTACGGAACCCGCGCCGGCTCCTTGAGCGAAGCGGCCCTGATCCGCGACGGGCTCTGGACAACTGAACTCGCGCGCGAGGCCTTCGGCGGACCGCTCTATCTCTGGGGAGAATCGCTCGGTTGCGCCATCGCCTCCGGCGTGGCCGCCCAACTGAAAGACCGGCCGGCCGGACTCATTCTTCTCACGCCGTGGGACAATCTCCCCGACCTGGCCGCCAAACTGTACCCCGTCCTGCCCGCCCGGCTCATCGTCCGCGAGCGGTTCGACAACGCGGCCAACCTGGCCCGTTACGGGGGGCCCGCGGCTTTCCTGATCGCGGAACAGGACGAGATCATTCCCACGGCCCAGTCCCGGCGACTCGTTGACTCCTATGCCGGCCCGAAAAAGCTCTGGAGTTTCCCGGATGCCGGACACAACACCTGGCCCGCGGAACCCGGGCTGCCCTGGTGGCGGGAGGTCATGAACTTTTGCTCAGCGCCGGTCACTCAAAACGCGGGTAGCACGGAATCCCCATCGCCTCAAGCCGCGGAAGAAAAGCCTTGAGCCGCGGGAGAAATTCGGAATAATCTCTGCCCTCCTGGGGCGTCCAGGCCACTTCGGCAACCGCCAGGAACCTTGGGAAGGTTTTCTCCTGGACGCGATTTTGCTCCACAATCTCGGTCCACAGGTGCGCTTCGGTGCCGAGGATCAGCTGCTTCTGTTCGGGCGTCTCTCCCGCACTGTCCGGATCGAACGCGTAACACTCCTTCAGCGATAGCGACCGCATCCAATCAAACTTCGGCTCCGCCGGATCCTGCGGATAATCGAGATACGTAAACACGTGGTCGGAGTTGATGGTCCTGAATCCATGCCGGACCGCGTATTCCGATTCTTCCCCGTGCCAGCCATGAACAATCTGGCCCTCCGGGACGCCGAGTTCCAGATGATCGGCCCAGGCCACGCTCGTGCGGCCCTGGGCGCGCACCAGCGCCGCGACCTCGTTCATGAACCATTTCTGGAGCAGGCGGGGGTTGTCGGTCCCAAGTTCCTTCATTTTGGCCCTGCACCTCGGGCAGTTCTTCCAGTTGCCGTCGGCCGCTTCATCCCCGCCGGTGTGAATGCACGGACTGTCGGGGAAAAGGCCTGCCATTTCCGATAACACGTCCCGAACAAACTCCATGGTTTTTTCGGAGCCCAGGCAAAACTCGCCGGCCGAACCCGGCGGAAGGTCTTGGCCGTCCGGGCCCTGGCAGATCACGCCCGGCACCGTGGCAACCGCCCGCACGGCGTGGCCGGGCACTTCCAGCTCGGGCATCACCGTGATGTGGAGCGACCTGGCGCGATCCACGATTTCCTTGATATCCTGTTGCGTATAGTAACCCTCGGCCTGTGTCGGAGGCAGGTGATTGCTCCCACCCGCCCCTTGCGCCGGAGCGTACCCGGTGACCCGCGGCATGACCAACTCGGGATATTTCTTCACCTCCATCCGCCAGGCTTCGGCATCGACGAGGTGCCAGTGAAAGACGTTGATTTTGAACGCCGCGAGGGTCTCCAGGAATTCGAGAATGAACGCCTTGCTCTGGAAATGTCGGGAACTGTCGAGCATATATCCGCGCCAGGCGTAGCGCGGTCGATCCACGATTTTCACGCAGGAAACCGGACTGGACGCCTTGCGAACGCCGGATTTTTCAGACCCGCCTGTTACCGGAATCAACTGCCGGAGCGTCTGCGCGCCGTAAAACAGGCCGGCTGCCTTCGGCGCGCGGATCACGATCGAGTCCGGCGAAACATCGAGCGCATAGCCTTCCCCGCCCAGCGAAACGTCCGCGCCCAGCGACGTGATCAACACGGCTCCCGCCACCGGCCCGTTCCCGCTATGCGGCTCCACGTTCAGGGGACGGCCTGAGCCAAGGATTCCGGCCAGATAGGTCGCGACTTCGACTGCCCCGGAGGAGCCCGGTTCGGCAAGAATCCGGGTCGATGAAGTCAGCCGGAAAACCCCGTCCCGGTTTTCGACATGGGTGGGTTTCGGAATTATTGGGATTCGATTTTGCATGCTTGTCCTCCGGGAATCAATCGATCACGCCCATCCGCTTCAGCCCGGCCGTCAGACGGGGCTCGTCCGCGGCGGGGGCGTTGCCAATGGCCACAATGTTTTTGGCGGAACCGACCTGATCCGCGATCACCTCCACCAGGTCGGGGCCGCCGAAAACCTGGATCTTTTTGCCGGCCTTGTGGATCTTCCGGTACACCTCCGGCCACTCGGTATAGGGTTTCTGCCCCTCGCCGGCGATCCACTGGACACCGGCCAGTTCGGGAATGGAAAGCAGGGAATCCAGGTGCGGCAGTTCCCCCGGCCCATCCAGATGATAAAAGGCGTGCTTCATCCGGCGGCAGGTGGCGGCCAGCTCGGGTTTCACGAACCGGTCGAACATTTCCGGGGAGATCATGTAACAGAAGTCGCACTGCAGCATGTAGCAGGGCTGATCGGAAAAGATCGGCGTCCAGCAGGTGTAGCCTTGCTGCTTCGGCTGGATGACCGCGTTGAAGGCGTCGAACGCCTGCCACCAGGCCTCGTGCACGTCCCTCGTCAGGCGTTCGATCTCCTCGGGCGCGTCATAGAGGTCGAACAGCAACCGTTCGCCCGGTCGAAACGAAGCGACCACGTCCATGGCCCCGCCTAAATCGGTCATGCCGATCTGGACGGCGCCCTGAAAACGCTCGGCGGCCAGCCGCTTGATTTCCAGCAGCCGCTTGAACCAGGCGTTTTCCCGGTCCAGCCGGAGATGAAGATCGCGGGGTTCCAGGATTTTCGGGGGTTGGAACCAGACCGTATTCGTAAAGACTTCCGGATGAGCGCCCAAAAACACGGCCAATACTCCCGGACCGAGGTTCGGAAATATCTGGGGGAAGGCGTCCCCCAGATACCGGGTGCAGGAAAGCTGATACTCCCACCGGTCGACCACGGCTTCCGGGGGCAGGGCAAGGTCGTATACATCTTTCAACAGCGACCGGTTGCCGCCCGGATCGGAAAGGGCCGGGTTGTCTTCCCAGAGGCGGATTTGAACCAGCGGCCGGTCCAGTTCGCCGTCCCACCATTTCCGTGCGTCTTCCCGCACTTGTTGCCAGCGGTCGAAATCCACGTTGAGCTTCATGCGATCCTGTCCCGCATTCTCGTTTTCCACCCGAGTTGACCGATCCGGCCGCGTGCATTCGGGCGGATCACTCCCACTCGAACACGGTGTCGCCGAGCCGAGTCTGGATCTCTTCCATGATGCGGAGCTCGGTCTCGGCGTTCTCGGCAATGAAGGTGACGGAGAAGCGGACAAACCGACCGACGTCGTCCCACGGCACGGTGGAGATCAGCTTCTGCCGGATCAGCCACTGGGAAAAATCCTCCGCCGTTTCGAACCGGGGGCCGTCCTTCACGCCCGCCGGGGCCTTGACGTAGAGATAAAACGAGGCCTTGGGCTTGCTCACGCGGAACCCGAGGAAATCGAGCGTCTTGACGAGCAGGTCGTGGCGGCGCGAATATTTCTTGGCCGTCTGCTCGGTCATCTCCGGATGGCCCAGGGCAAAGGCGCCCGCGAGCTGGATGGCCTTGAACTGGCCGGAGTCGTTGTTGTCCTTCACCGCGCCGAACGCCTTGACGATCGCCTCGTTCCCGGCCAGGAACCCGAGGCGCCAGCCGGTCATGTTGAAGGCCTTGGACAGCGAATGCACCTCCACGCCCACGTCCTTGGCGCCGGGCACGGAGAGGAACGACAGCGGCGGGTGGCCGTCGAACGTGAGCGCGCCATAGGCGCAATCCTGGATCACGATGACTTGGTTGGCCCGCGCGAACGCGACGACCTTTTCGAAGAACTCGCGTGTCGCCACCGCGCCGGTGGGATTGTTCGGGTAGTTGATGTAGAGCAGCTTGGCGCGCCGGCGGATATCCGCGGGCAGGGAGTCCAGGTCGGGCAGGAACCGGTTCTCTTCGCGCAGCGGAAGTGAATGGACCGTGCCGCCCAGCCACTTGGTCATGGTGCCGGTCACCGGATAGCCGGGCACGGTCATGAGCGTGATGTCGCCGGGATTGACGAACGCCTGCGGCAGCATGGCGAGCGCGGGCTTGGAGCCGATCGAGTGGATCACCTCGCTCCTGGGATCGAGGTCCGCCACGCCATACACCTTTTCCATGTAGGCCGCGGCAGCCTCCTGGAAGGCCGCGATACCGTTGTCGGCATAGTCGCGGTTCTCCCAGCGCTTCGCCTCCTCGTAGAGCTTGCGCACGATGCGGTAGTCGGCCATCCAGTCGGGCTCGCCCACGCCCATGTCGATCAGCTCCATGCCGGGATGTTCCGCGATCGCGTCCCGCTTGGCCCGTTTGATCTTCTCGAACTTGTAAAGCACCGTGTCCTTGCCGAACCGGTTGCCGCCGATGCGCTCCGCGAACATATCCTGAATATACGAATCCATCGCCGCCTATCCTTTCAACCAAACGCCGTCGAAAACAAATTCCGCCCCGCCGGTCATCCGCACATGGCCGTCCGCTTCGCGCCACTCGATCCGGAGCCGGCCGCCGAGAAGTTCCAAGTCGACCGTCCGGTCCGTCAGCCCGTTCAGCACGCCCGCCACGGCCGTGGCGCAGGCGCCCGTGCCGCAGGCCAGCGTCTCGCCCGCGCCCCGCTCCCAGACGCGCATCTTGATGCAACCGCGGTTCACGACTTCGGCGAACTCGATGTTGCACCGGCGGGGAAAAACGGACGCGCGCTCGAAGCCGGGCCCCTTCGTCAGCACCGGCGCATCCGCCGCGCTTTTCACGAACGTCACGGCATGGGGATTGCCCATGGAGACGCAGGTCCAGGCCAGGCCGCCCAGCCGGATCTTGTTGGTTTTCGCGGCCACGGGAATGCGGTCGGGATCGAGGATCGGCGCGCCCATGTCCACGGTGGCGGCCGTCATGCGGCCGCCCCGCACGGTCAATCGGATCGGCTTGATGCCGCAGGCGGTTTCGACGGCGAGGGCGGTCTTGCGGACCAGCTTTCGGTCGTAGACGTATTTGGCCACGCACCGGATGGCGTTGCCGCACATCTCGGCCTCGCTGCCGTCGGCATTGAACATGCGCATCCGGCAGTCGGCCTTGCGGGACGGCAGAATCAGCACCAGCCCGTCCGAACCCACGCCGAAATGGCGGTCGGCCATTGCCACCGCCAGCCGGGCGGGATCGGCGATCCGCTGGCGGAACCCGTCGAGATAGACGTAGTCGTTGCCAATTCCGGTCATTTTCGTGAATTGCAACACCGGCCTTCTCCTTTCGTCCTCACAAGAAGAACATCTCTCCATACGTCGGCAGCGGCCAGAGGTCGGCCGGCACATGCTCCTCGAGCGCGTCGCCGGCCTTGCGCATAGCCGTCATGGCGGCCAGGTGCCGGACCGGATCGTGCCCGTCGAGCGACTTCTCCGCCAGGGCGATGGCGGCCACCAGCTCGTCCACGTGCTTCGCCACGGCCTTGGCCATCGCGCGCAACCCCGTGTGGGCGCTCAGTCCGCGGCCGGCCGTCAACGTGGCGGCCAGTTCGCGCTCGAAGTCCAGGGCCGCGGGCAGGATCATGGTGCTCGCCATCGTCAGCGCGCAGTTGGCTTCGAGGGCCACGGTCTGCTCGTAGGCGTGCAGGTAGGCCTCGTAGCGGGACCTCAGCTCCCGCGCCGACAGCACGCCGTATTTCTCGAACAGGGCGGTCGTGTCGGGGGCCACCAGGCATTTCAAGGCCTCCGGCGTGGTCGTCTTGTTGGCCAGTCCGCGCTTGGCGGCTTCCTTCTTCCAGGCGTCGGAATAGTTGTCGCCGTCGAACAGGACCCGCTTGTGGGCGCGGACGATTTCCCGGAGGATCTCCTGGAGCGCGGCGTTGAATTCCGCGCCGGCAGCCAGCTTCTTTTCGAGCGTCGTGCAGATCTCGTCGATCGCCCAGGCGACGATCGTGTTGAGCGCCACGTTGGAGCCCGCGCAGCTCATGCTGGAGCCCACGGCGCGGAACTCGAACTTGTTGCCCGTGAACGCCATGGGCGACGTGCGGTTCCGGTCGGTCGCGTCGCGCGGCAGGTTGGGCAACACCGAGACCCCGATCTTGATCGAGCCGCCGCTCTTGCTGGTCTGGGCGTTCCCGCCTTTTTCGATCTGGGCGATGATGTCGGTGAGCTGCTCGCCGAGGAAGATCGAGATGATGGCCGGCGGCGCCTCGTTGGCCCCGAGCCGGTGGTCGTTGCCCGCGGAGGCCACGGTGGCGCGCAGGAGCGGCGCATACGTGTCCACGGCCTTCATGATCGCGCCGATCATGGTCAGAAACTTGGCGTTGTCGTGCGGCGTGTTGCCCGGGCTCAGCCAGTTCTTGCCGTCCGGTCCGCACACCGACCAGTTGTTGTGCTTGCCCGATCCGTTGACGCCCGCGAACGGCTTTTCATGCAGCAGGCAGACCAGGTCGTGGCGCTCGGCAACCTCGCACAGAACCTGCATGGTGATCATGTTGTGATCCACCGCCAGATTCTGCTCCTCGAAGACCGGCGCCAGCTCGAACTGGGCCGGGCTTACCTCGTTATGCCGGGTCTTGGCCGGCACGCCCAGCTTCCACAACTCCGCATCGACTTCGGTCATGAACGCGATGACGCGGGGCTTGATGTGGCCGAAATAGTGGTCTTCCATCTGCTGGTGGCGCGCGGAGCGCTTGCCGAACAGCGTGCGACCGGTCTGCACGAGATCCAGCCGGGCCCTGAAAAACTCGCGGTCCACCAGGAAATATTCCTGCTCCGAGCCCAGCGTCGCATAGGGGCGGGTCGTGCAGGGAATGTTGAACAGGCCGGCCATGCGGATCAACTGGGCGGCCAGCACATTCTGCGAGCGCAACAGCGGGGTCTTCTTGTCCAGCGCCTCGCCGTGGTAGCTGCAGAACACGGTCGGGATGCAGAGCACCATGCTGCCGTTCGGCCCCGACTTCACGAAGGCCGGACTGGTGGGGTCCCAGGCCGTGTAGCCGCGCGCTTCGAAGGTCGCGCGCAAGCCGCCGGAGGGAAAACTGGAGGCGTCCGGCTCGCCCTGGATCAGCTCCTTGCCGGAAAAACAGGCCATCACGCCCCCCTCGCGGTCGGGCGTGAAAAACGACTCCTGCTTCTCGGCCGTGGCCCCGGTCAGCGGCTGGAACCAGTGCGAGTAGTGGGTCGCCCCCTTCTCCATCGCCCACGTCTTCATGGCGTCCGCCACCTCGTCACCGATCGACGGGTCCAGCGTTTCTCCCTTCAACACCGTGCACATGAGCGACTGGTACGCCTTCTCGGAAAGGTAGTTCCGCATGTTCTTCAGGCTGAAGACATGGGATCCGAATCGTTCCATGATCTCGTTGCCGACCGATTCCTTGATCTTTGCCGTCATCGCACTCTCCCGGATTGGTCGCGGACGCGGCATGCGCCCACGCTCAGACATTGACAAGCAGGCTCCATGCCAATGTCGGGCAAAGGGGCATCATAGACCCCCATCCGCCCGCCGATCAAGCGTTTAGGCGGGGGAAAAGCCAAAATCGGACCGATCGGTCGGATCGGACCGATCGGAATGATTCGACATATTTGTCGCATCAGCTAAGGGAAAGATACAGAATTGTATTTTCGAAAATGCTCAGAACTTCGCGGAGAAGTCGATCTTCCAGGTGTTCAGGTCGTGGCCGTCATCAAGTCCGCGCTCGGCCATGGCGTACTGCACCTTGACGTCGAAGTTCTTGGCGATCACGTACCGGACATACGGAATATGAACGGAGACATCCGTCCCGTCGCCCGTATCGCCGTTGTCGGTGAAATCGGGCATGACGCAATACTTTTCGAGATAGCGGTAGGCATAACCGGTTTCGAAGGAGCCCGGCGCCTTGGCGTTCCCGAGCCGGACGCCCAGGCGATACCCGGTGTCGTCGTCGTCCGCCTCCGTGTTCACCGCAACTTGGGCGTTGACCGCCACGGGGATGCGCGACGTCGTGCCGATTTCGACGAAGCCCTCGACGATGTTGTATTCGGCGGGATCGTCCTCGGCCAGCAGTTCCGCCTGATCCCAGGCGAACAGGCTCGCGCCGGCCAGCACCGTGAACGGCAGGTCGGGCATCAGCTTGGCCGCCACCTGGGCGTGGGCCAGGGTGACCTCTTCGTCGTCCTTGTTCTCCATCGCCACCATCTGGGAGGCGCTCGCGATCAGCTCGACGCCGGCCAGCTTGTGCTTGTAGGACGCCGCCACGCCTTCCGGGCAGACGTCGGGATCGAACACGAGGTCGCCTACCGAAATCCAGGGCTGCTCCATTTTGCCGCCGATGAGGTGCAGGCCGTCCGCGACCGTCCAGTCGATGAAGGCGGCGCGGATCCCGACCTCCTTCTTGTCGAATCCATCCGTCGCGGTCTGGTCGTCGGACCGGGCGTCCCGCTCTTCGCCGGTGGACACGCGCAGGCCGATCGCCACCTGCTCGTTCACCTGACCTCCGACGCCGATCCGACCGCGGAAACGCAGTCGGTCGCGGTCGTCCTTGCTCTCCTCGTCCGTGCGCTGGAAGCGGATACGGGCGTCCCCGCTCACCGTCAGGTTGTCCATCCACGCCGCCTGCAGGGAGGGCCCCGCCGCCAGCATCGCCGCCACCGCCCCCGTTTCGATCCATCGGTTCGTCTTCATGTGTGCGCCTTTCTTTTCCTGTTTGCCCCCTATATCTACCGGATTAGTAGAGAACATGCAAGAGAAAAAACAGGGGGGGGTAGCGGGGATCAGCGCAGCTTGATGAGCAGCACCAGCAGCAGGGGGATCAGCAGGGCCTGCAGCAGGGCGAACCGCATCAGCACCTGGGCGTTGGACCAGTTCAAATGTTTCCGGCAGTGATCGTGCAGCGGGAACCGCACCGCGTGCAGCAGCCGCACGGGCGGGCTGGCCGTCTCCGCGGCGGTTTCGAATCCCAGCCGCTTGCAGATCCGCAAAAGGCCCAGCTTGATCAGGCCCGTTCCCCCGTTGATCAGGATGATCGGCGCCGCCACCAGGATCAGAAGCGGATTGCCCGTCGCCATCACCGCCACGCCCATCAGCAGCCCGAGCGGCCGCGACCCCGCATCCCCCATCAGCATCTGGCTCGGTTCGGCGTTGAACCAGAGATAGGCCGCCAGACTTCCGGCAAACGTGAACACCAGCAGGGCCCACAACGCGCCGTCGGGATTGTGCGTCAGCAGCAGGTACCCCGCAATCTTCGCGTGCCCCACCACCCCGTAGAGCAGGCCGCCCAGATAAAGCAGCGACAGCAGCAACAGCGTGCCCGCCAGGCCGTCCACCCCGTCCGAGCAGTTGGTGGCGTTGATGGCGCCCCACAACACCACGGAGGACACCGCCGTGAACGCCCACGGCGTCAGGAGAAAATCGCCCTTGAGCAGGGGCAGCCACATCTTGACGGGCTCGAACTGGCACAGGGCCAGGCTGCACACGATGCAGATCAGCAGGTCGTACATCCCCTTTTTGAACTCCCCCCACGGCGCCCGGGCCGTGTCGTCCAAAAAGCCCGTGGCCATCGCCAGCGCCAGGCACCCGATCACCTCCCACGCCTTGCGCGAAGGCGGCATGACCAGCGCCAGCACGGGCAGTGTGAACAGCATCAGCAGCAGCCCCACGCCCGTCGGTTTGCCCCTGCTCGCCAGCCCCCCGTCCACCAGCTTCTTGCCCCGGTCCCGCGGCACCCAGCGGAAACAGGCCTGCCGCTCCAGCAGAAGCCACGTCAGGACCGCGGCCCCGAACACCCCCAGCCCGATCAGCACCAGATACGAACCCAGCAACCGGAACGGCCCGAACGAGGCCGACAGATACGTGGACAACACATAGAACATGGAAAAGCCTCCTGCCTTGCCTTATAGAGCAACCGGCCTTCTTTTTCCAAGTCTTTTCGCGCCGCATCGGCCCGTTGACTCCCCGCTTTCATTTTTCTGGTGAACCGCTTCGCAATCTGCTATTTCTCCCGCCAGTAACCAACACCGGAGCCGCCTTGAACATTTACCCATTCCCCGCTCTCCGCCCCGCGCCCGACCGCGCCGCCACGGTCGCCGCTCCCCCCTACGACGTGGTCAACACCGCCGAGGCCGCGGCCCAGGCCGCCGGCAACCCTGACTGCTTCTTCCACGTCAGCCGCCCGGAAATCGACCTGCCGGCCGGCGCCGATCTCCATTCCGCCGCCGCCTACGCCGCCTCCCGCGCCGCCCTCGACCGTCTGCGCGCCTCCGGCGCGCTCACGCAGGACGCCACGCCCGCTCTTTTCATCTACCGCCAGACCATGGGCCGCCACACACAACGCGGCATCGCCGCCTGCCTCGACACCGCCGACTACGGCGCTCGCATCAAGACCCACGAGAAAACCCGGCAGGACAAGGAGGACGACCGCACCCGCCATATCGCCGCCGCCCGCGCCAATACCGGCCTGGTCTTCCTCCTCTACCGCGACCGCGCCGAGATCGACCGGCTCGTGGCCGGGATCGAGGCCGGCGCGCCGCTCTACGACTTCACCTCCGACGATGGCATTCGCCACACGGTTTGGAAATGCCCCGACTCCGCCGCGCTCGCCCGCGCCTTCCAGGCCGTGCCGCATGTGTATATCGCGGACGGCCACCACCGCGCCGCCGCGGCCGTTCGCGTGGCCCGGGAATTCAAGGAAAAGAACCCCGCCCACACCGGCCGGGAGGAATACAACCGCTTCCTCGGCGTGCTGTTCCCCGCCAGCCAGCTCCAGGTGCTGCCCTACAACCGCGTCGTGCGCGACCTGAACGGGTTGTCCAACGCGGCCTTTCTCGCCGCCGTCCGGCAGCGGTTCGCCGTCACGCCGAACGCCCCGCCCCGCCCCACCGCGCCGGGCCTGTGCAGCCTCTACCTCGACGGCGCCTGGTATGGGCTGAAACTCGAACCCGCGGTTGGCGCGGATGCGGTTTCGTCGCTGGACGTCAGCGTGTTGCAGGACCGTTTGCTTGCGCCCGTGCTGGGAATCGCCGATCCGCGCACCAGTCCCCGCATCGACTTCATCGGCGGGATCCGGGGCCCCGACGAGCTGGTCAAACTCGTGAAGGAAGGCCGCGCCGCCGCGGCTTTCTCCATGCACCCCGTGACGGTGGAACAACTCATGGCCATTTCGGACGCCGGCCAGACCATGCCCCCCAAGAGCACCTGGTTCGAGCCGAAACTGCGATCCGGTCTGCTCCTGCATCCGATCTGACATGAATGCCCCGCGGAACAGACTGGAAATACTGGCGGACGAAGAAATCCGCCGCCTCCGGAAAGCCCTGCCCACGGCCTTGCGGGAACGATTCGACGGCATCACGCTTTTCCTGGAAGAAACCCCGCCCGCCTTTCTGATCGACGACGGCGTGGCGGACGACACCATGGGCCTGTTCGAGGGGCCGGCCTTCGCGGAGGAAGGCGGCATCGAGCTGCCGGCGCGGATGACCCTTTTCCTGCTCACCATCTGGGAGGAAGCGGACCGGCGGGAAGCCGTGTTCCGCCGCGAAGTGCGCGCCACGCTCCTCCACGAACTGGGCCACTACCTCGGGCTGGACGAAGCGGATCTGGCCGACCGGGAACTGGACTAAGGCTCCGCCGTCAGCGTCACCAGCGACCAGGCGGGCAGGTCCACTTTAGCGGTTCCGTCCTTCACCGGCACGCGCCCCACCGCCGTCCCCGCCTCCACGGCCAGCGCGGTTTCCGTTTTCACGCCGGCCGCTCCCGCCGGAAGCCCGGTGATCACCGCCTGGCGCGCCGCGCCGGCATTGGCCGCATGCAGGACGATCGCCGCCCCGCCGCCCCCCGCCCTGGGCTCCGCCCGGAACGCGGAAACGGACACATCGGCCCGGGATACGGTCGCGGCGATCGCCCGCGCCGGGCGCGGCGTCAGCCGGTTCATCTGTTCCCAAAAACGGTATCGCGGGGTCTCGGCCAGCGTCTCCGCCCCGCCGGTCGTCCGCCGCACCGCGAGCAGCGGATAGTCGTCGCTGTATTCCCACAGCAGCGCGGCCCGGGGGCGCGCGTGGGTCAGCACGTCCTGGATCAGCTTCAGCTCCTGCACCGCATAGAGCGGCGTTTCCAGCTCGTGGGGCGTCCGCCAGACGCCCGGATCCCAGCCCAGCTCCATGCAATAGAGGGGGAGGTTGAACCGCCGGGCGAAGGCCGGCCATGACGCGTATTCGAACGGCGTGGCGCCGCCCCACGCATGAAAGGCCACGGCGCCGATATACGGGATGGCGGCGGGATCGCTCAACGCGTAGACGCCGTAACTCTCCGACCCGCGCGGGTGGGACACATCGCCAACCAGCTGCTTCGTCTTCAACCCGAGCGACGCGAAATGGGCGCCGAACCGGCGGATCGCGTCCCGATGCTCCTCGGCGGTGAAGACCACGCGCACGCCCGCCTCCGGCTCGTTGAAGGAGAACAGGTCCGGTTCCACGCCGTACTGGTTTTTCAGATACGCGAGGTACGTGCCCGCGCACTCCAACACCTCCGGCCAGAGGGCCGGCGCCACAACGCGGCACGGCGCCCACCGCCCCCGGGGAGGGCCCTCGTACATCCACTCCGGCAAGTCCCAGACGGACGCGCACACCGGCACGCCCCGCTTCGACAGCAGCGCGGCCAGCTCGAACCGCCGCCGCAGTTCCGAGCCCGGCGTGTCGCGCGCCTCGAACGCCGCCCACTCCGCCTTCCCCGGATCGGCGTTGTCGTTAACCGGCTCCCACTCGTGCAGGGCCAACTCGATCCGCGCCCGCACCGGCGCCAGCCGCGCCACCAGCGCCGTGGCCACGGGCGTCTCCAACCCGTAAACGAAATTGCCGCCAAACCCCTCGAACCAATCCCCTTCCCCTCCGGCCCGGACGCCGATCGCCACGGGCGCCCGGTCCGGTTCCGCCTCCAGGTCCACCGTGAACCGCAGCCGCGCCGTCTCGTCCCTCCGCAGGCGGGGCCCTTTTCCGAACGGCAGGAGCAGGGAAAAGGCGTTGACGCCCCACTCCCGGTCGTCCTGAAATGCCGCGCCACAGGGCCGGTCCAGGCGCAGCCTGACTTCGCGCAACCCTTTCTGAACACGAATGCGGTCCACGCCGTTTCCCTGGATACGCTGGGCGGGGGAACCGAACGGGCGCTCGCTGGTCAGGCGGGCTGTCGCCACGGTGGCCGTCCCGCGCAACAGCGCGGCCTGCGCATCCTCGAACGTGGAAATGGGGAACTGGAGAAAATAAAAAAGCCCCTCCAGTTCGAAATCCGATTCGGCCGTGACGGCCACGCTCACATCCGCCCCGTGCGGGAGCGGCGTCACCCGTTGTTCGTAACGCGCGCGCCCGCCATGCTCCAGCGGAATGATCCCCGTCCAGGCGGCGATCGCGTTGCTGGTTGCGGCAAAGGTCACGCCCGTGGCCGACCACGGAGCCGAGGCGCCATAAAAGGACCAGGCCGGGCCGGCCACCCGGATTTCCCCGAGCACGGGCACGGGCTCGCCGGCCGCCGTCAGCAGGCGCAACCGGCCCGTGCCGTCAAAATGGGCGGCGGCGGGTTCCGCCGCGCCCGCCGTCCAGGCGCCCGCCACAAGGAGCAGCAGGCCCGCGGTCTTCTCGGGCACGGTCAGCGTCCAGCGGCCGCGCGTGACGACGCCCAGGAAACTCAGAAAGAACGTCCATCCGATCGCCAAGGCTGCGCCGAGCGACGCGGACGGCGGCAACCAGGCGGTCACGACCCGTTGGCCGCCATGGACAAGGGCCATCATGACGGCCAGGCCGATCACGGTGAGCGCCATCTGGCGGCCGATGGAATAGAGGCTGTTCCGGGCTTCGTAGGCGCTGATCAGGCCCACCATGGGAAAGGTGGACATGAAGCCGCCGATCTGCTTCTTGATCGCCACCAGAAACACCACGATTAGCATGATGATCGGCACCTTGATCCAGAACGGCATCGGGCTGCGATACCGGGGTTCCGGAATCACGGGCGACCGCCGGAACGTGACCAGGCCAACCGCCGCCGCGGCCAGGGCGGCAAGCCAGAAAACCGGCTCGGAGCGCGGCAAGAGCCGGTTGAGCAGACTGGCGATGAGGACATATCCCGTCACGCAAACGGCGATCGAAGCCACGATCGGCACGCGCCACCGGTAACACAGGACGCGCACCCCCAGGAAATAGCCCAGCATGACCACCAGGCCGGCCACGTTGGAAATTTGCACGCCTTCGCCCAGCGAGAGCGTGGCGCAGGTGAACGGCAACGGCAGGCCCAGGATGAACGCCTTCCAAGCCGGATTCCGAATCCAGGCCAACAGACTGGACATCGCCGTCACAACCCCCATCAGGGCCCAGTCCCATCCCGTAAAGTGCAGCACCGCGCGCCTCGCTTTGAAAGGGGGTATGATGGCCGAACCGCGGGCGCGGGTCAAGCTTCGCGCCGGAACAGCCCGGCCCGGCACCCCGCCGCTATCCTACCGAGCCGATTGCGCTGTAGCCATAAACGGGGAGGCGCGGGAAGGATGGCATGAG
>CAZSUH010000033.1:0-26919 GCA_964609905.1 uncultured Verrucomicrobiota bacterium | reverse complement strand
TCCGTGGAGGAGATCCGCGCCTTTCTCGGCGCGACGTCGCTGGGCTACCTCAGCGTGGAGGGGCTGCTGTCGCCCTTCCCGAACGCGTCGGATTTCTGCACCGCCTGCTTCACCGGCGATTACCCGATCCAGCCGGAGACGGAAAGCGGCAAACAGGCGCTGGAACGGCCAGGGAAGGGGCGGCGATGAAACAGGAACGGACCAGGCATATTTTCGTGACGGGCGGCGTGGTCTCCTCGCTCGGCAAGGGGTTGACGGCGGCCTCCATCGCCCTCCTGCTCTCCCGCCGCGGCTACCGGGTCAAACTCCAGAAAATGGATCCCTACCTGAACGTGGATCCGGGCACCATGTCGCCCTACCAGCACGGCGAGGTGTACGTGACGGAGGACGGGGCCGAAGCGGACCTGGACCTGGGCCACTACGAGCGGTTCACGGGCATCCCCTGCGGCCGGGAGAGCAACTACACCACCGGCCGCATCTACAGCGCGGTCATCGCCCGCGAGCGCGAGGGCGGCTATCTCGGCAAGACCGTGCAGGTGATTCCCCACGTCACGGACGAGATCAAGGCCGCGATCCGGTCGGCGGCCGGGCCGGACACGGACATCGTGATCACCGAGATCGGCGGCACGGTGGGCGACATCGAGTCGCATCCCTTCCTCGAGGCGATCCGCCAGTTCCGGCACGAGATCGGCCGCGGCCACGGCCTGTTCGTCCACGTGACCCTGGTGCCCTACATCAAGGCCGCCGGCGAGATGAAGACCAAGCCTTCGCAGCAGTCGGTGACGATCCTGCAGGGGCTGGGCATCGTGCCCGACTTCCTGATCTGCCGCTGCGAGCGGCCGATGCAGAAGGAGCACCGGGACAAGCTGGCGCTCTTCTGCAACGTGGCCGAGGAGTTCGTCATTGAGGAGAAGGACGTCGCGCACTCCATTTACGAAGTGCCGCTCGATCTGCAGCGGCAGGACCTCGACGTCTACATTCTCGAGGCGCTCGGGTTGCACGTGAACAAGATCGACCTGGCGGACTGGAGCCGCATGACGCAGACCCTGATCGCGCCGCCGCATGGGGAGGTCGAGATCGCGGTGGTGGGCAAATACATCACCCTGCGCGATGCCTACAAGAGCATTTACGAGGCGCTCACGCACGGCGGCATAGCCAACGGCGTGAAAGTGTCGGTGCGCATGGTCGAGGCCGAGGAGGTTGAGGCCAGGGGCGCGGCGCAGACCCTGGCGGGCGCGGCCGGCATCCTGGTGCCGGGCGGGTTCGGGGGGCGCGGGGTGGAGGGGAAAATCGCGGCGATTACCTATGCGCGCGAGAAACGAATCCCGTTTTTCGGCATCTGCCTGGGCATGCAGTGCGCGGTGATGGAGTTCGCCCGGAACGTCGGCGGCCTGGCGGGGGCCAACAGCACGGAGTTCGACGAGAAAACGCCGCATCCGGTGATCCACCTGATGGAGGGTCAGAAGGCGGTTCACGCCAAGGGCGGCACGATGCGGCTGGGCTCGTATCCCTGCGCGCTGGCCGGGGGAACGGCGGCTCGGGCGGCTTATGGCAAGGCCGAGGTACGCGAACGCCACCGGCACCGGTTCGAGTTCAACAACGCCTACCGGGCCGCCATGACGGAGAAAGGGCTCGTGTTCAGCGGGCTTTCCCCGGACGGGGAACTGGTGGAACTCGTCGAGCTGCGCGGCCATCCCTGGTTCATGGCCTGCCAGTTCCATCCCGAGTTCCAGTCCACGCCGCTCGCGGCCCACCCGCTCTTCCGCGGTTTCGTGGCCGCCGCGCGACAGGCGGCGGCCCGGGGCCGGGGTGGAACGGAGTAAGGAAAGGCGCCATGCCCAAGCGGACGGACATTCAGAAGATCATGCTCATCGGGTCGGGCCCGATCGTCATCGGCCAGGCCTGCGAGTTCGACTACTCGGGCGTGCAGGCCTGCAAATCCCTCAAGGAGGAGGGGTACGAGCTGGTGCTCGTCAACTCCAATCCCGCCACGATCATGACCGATCCCGAGTTCGCGGACCGGACCTACATCGAGCCGCTGACGCTCGAATTTCTCACCGAGGTGATTCGCCGCGAGCGGCCGGACGCCCTGCTGCCCACGGTGGGCGGGCAGACGGCGCTGAACCTGGCCATGGAACTGGCGTCGACCGGCGTGCTGGAGCAATACGGGGTGGAGCTGATCGGCGCGCGCCCGGAGGTCATCCGCAAGGCGGAGGATCGGGGGCTGTTCAAGGCGGCCATGCAGAAGATCGGCCTTGAATCCCCGCGCAGCGACTCCGCCCACACGATCGAAGAGGCGCGTCGCGTCCGCGACGCGCTCGGCGCCTACCCGCTGGTCATCCGGCCCGGCTTCACGCTGGGCGGCACCGGCGGCGGCATCGCCTACAACGAGGCCGAGTTCGAGGCCCTCGCGGCGCGCGGCCTCTCCTTCAGCCCCACCTCCGAGATCCTGATCGAGGAGTCGATCGAGGGGTGGAAGGAATACGAGCTGGAGGTCATGCGCGACAAGCGGGACAACGGCGTGATCGTCTGCTCCATCGAGAACGTGGACCCCATGGGCATTCACACGGGCGACAGCGTGACCGTGGCGCCGGCCCTGACCCTGACCGACCGGGAGTACCAGACGATGCGCGACGCGGCGCTCGCGGTCATGCGCGAGATCGGGGTGGATACCGGCGGATCGAACGTCCAGTTCGCGCTGAATCCGGCCGACGGCCGGATGGTCGTCATCGAGATGAACCCGCGCGTCTCCCGCTCCTCGGCCCTGGCCTCCAAGGCCACGGGTTTCCCGATTGCCAAGATCGCGGCCAAGCTCGCCGTGGGCTACACACTCGACGAAGTGCGCAACGACATCACCCGCGAGACGCCCGCCTGCTTCGAGCCGGCCATCGACTACATCGTCACCAAGGCGCCGCGCTTCGCCTTCGAAAAATTCCCCGGCGCGGAGGACCGGCTCGGGACGCAGATGAAATCGGTCGGCGAGACGATGAGCATCGGAAAGACCTTCAAGCAGTCGCTCCAGAAGGCGCTTCGCTCGCTCGAAACGGGCCGGGCCGGCTTCGGCGCGGACGGCAAGGACGCCCGGCTCGAGTCCCTGCCGGACGCGGAGCTGGAGGCGTTCCTGCGCAAGCCGGACGCGCAGCGGCTGTTCGGCGTCCGCGCGGCGTTCCGGCGCGGATGGAGCGTGGAGCGGCTCTTCGCGCTTACGACAATCGACCCCTGGTTCCTGCGCGAGTTCGAGGAGCTGGCGGCCTACGAGGACGAGATCGCGGCGGCCGGCTCGCTCGCGGGGCTGACCGCCGACCCGGCGCGGTTCCGGCAGGCCAAGGAGTTCGGCTACTCGGACCGTCAGCTCGCCTGGCTGCTGAAGACGGACGAGGACGCGGTGCGCGCGGCGCGCGAGGCGATCGGCTTGACGGCGGTGTTCGGGATGGTGGACACCTGCGCCGCGGAATTCACCGCCTTCACGCCCTACTTTTATTCGACCTACACGCCGCTGGAGACGGCGGCGGCTTACGCGGAATCCGGCCCGGCCCGGCCCCCGAAGAAGGGCCGCATCATGATCCTGGGCGGAGGGCCGAACCGGATCGGGCAGGGAATCGAGTTCGATTACTGCTGCGTTCACGCGGCCTTCGCCCTGCGGGCCGCCGGCTACGAGACGATCATGGTGAACAGCAACCCGGAGACGGTGTCCACGGACTACGACACGAGCGACCGGCTCTATTTCGAGCCGCTGACGCTGGAGGACGTGCTGGCCGTCTACCGCCGCGAGGGCTGCACGGGCGCGATCGCGCAGTTCGGCGGGCAGACGCCCCTGAACCTGGCGCGCGCGCTCGAGCGCAACGGCGTCACGATCATCGGCACCTCGCCCGCGATGATCGACGTGGCGGAGGACCGTCAGCTCTTTGCCGAGATCGTGGAAAAACTGGCCATCCGCCAGCCGCCCAACGGCATGGCCGCCTCGCTCGCCGAAGCCGAAGCCGTCGCGGCGCGGATCGGGTATCCGGTGCTCGTGCGGCCCTCATTCGTGCTGGGCGGGCGGGCCATGGCGATCGTCTACGACGCCGGCATGCTGGCCCGCTACGTCGGTGAGGCGGCGGAGGTGTCCGAAAACCGGCCGGTGTTGATCGACCATTTCCTCGAAAGCGCGGTGGAGGTGGACGTCGACTGCCTGTCGGACGGCGAGACGGCCGTCATCGGCGGCATCATGGAGCATGTCGAGCTGGCGGGCATCCATTCCGGGGACAGCGCATGCACGCTCCCGCCGACCACGCTCTCCCCGGAGACGCAGGAGACGATCCGGCGCCACACCCTGGCGCTGGCGAAGGAGCTGAAGGTGTGCGGGCTCATGAATATCCAGTACGCCGTTCAGGCGGGAACGGTTTACGTGCTGGAGGTGAATCCTCGCGCCTCGCGGACGGTGCCGTTCGTGAGCAAGGCGACGGGCGTGCCGCTGGCCAAGCTGGCGGCGTTGTGCATGGCCGGCCACACGCTGAAGGAGCTGGGTTTCACCGCCGAGTTCCGGCCGCGACACTGTTCGGTCAAGGAGGCGGTCTTCCCGTTCGCCCGGTTCCCCGGCGTGGACGTGGTGCTGACGCCCGAAATGAAGTCCACGGGCGAAGTCATGGGCATGGACCGGACGAACGGCGCGGCGTTCCTGAAAAGCCAGGTGGCGGCGGGCAACCGCATTCCGGCCGCGGGCCACGTGTTCGTCAGCGTCCGCGACGCGGACAAGAAGGACGCGCTGCCGCTGGCGGCGAAGCTGGTGGAGATGGGGTTCACGATTTTTTCCACGGCCGGTACGAGCACGTTTCTGCGCAACCACGGCATCCGGTGCCAGGCCGTGTTCAAGATCTCGGAGGGCCGGCCCAACGTGATCGACCTGGTGGAGGAGAAGGATCTGGGCTGGATCGTCAACACGCCGTCCACGGGCCACAAGCCCAAGGTGGACGAGATCCGGATGCGGTCGCACGCCGTCATTCGGGGCATCCCGATCACGACCACGATCGACGGCATGCGCGCCGCCATCGTCGGACTGGAAAGCCTGCGCCGGCAGAAGCGCATGGAGGTGTGCAGCCTGCAGGAGTTCCACCGGCACAGCCCCCGCCTGTCGCTGCCGGGCGCGGGTCGCGCGGGAAAGGGGAGCGGCCATGAATAAGTGGAACTGGGCGGAACAGCGGGAACGAAAGGCCTTCCTCGCATTGGCGGACGGCACCGTGCTCCGGGGCTGGTCCGCGGGCGCGCCCGTCGACGCGCTGGGCGAGGTGGTGTTCAACACCGGCATGAGCGGCTACCAGGAGATCCTGACCGACCCCTCCTACGCCGGCCAGTTCGTGGCGATGACATGCACCGAAATCGGGAACACCGGGATCAACGCCGCGGACATGGAGTCGGGCCGCCTGCATGCCTCGGGCTTTCTTGTGAACGCGCTGCGCGGCCCGAGCAACTGGCGCAGCGAGGTGTCGCTGCGCGAGGCGCTGGCCCGGAACGGCATGCCCGCCCTGGCGGGTCTCGACATCCGGCCGCTGACCGCGTTGCTTCGGGAGAAGGGCACGCAGAAGGGCTTTCTCTGCGCCACCGGCTCCTGCGCGCCCGAGGAGGGCGTCCGCAAGGCCCGCGCCTGGGAGGGGCTCGACGGGCAGGATTACGCGGCGCGGGTGTCGTGCGTCAGCCCGTATGCGTGGGACCCGGACGGCAAGCGATCCGCGAGTTTCGGGATCGCAGACGCGCTGCCGCCGGCGGACCTGAAGATCGTCGCCTACGATTACGGAATCAAATGGAACATCCTGCGCAGCCTGCGCCGCAGCGGCATGGCGGTGACCGTCGTGCCGGCGAAGACCCCGGCGGCCGCGGTGCTGGCGATGAAGCCCGACGGCGTGTTCCTGTCCAACGGGCCGGCGGATCCGGCGGCGGTGACCTACGCGATCGAGGCCGCGCGCGCGCTTCTGGGCAAGGTGCCGGTGATGGGCATCTGCCTGGGCCACCAGATCCTCGGGTTGGCTGTGGGAGGGAGGACGTTCCGCTTGAAGTTCGGCCATCACGGGTGCAATCATCCCGTGCAGGACCTGGCCACGGGCAAGGTGGAGATCACCTCGCAGAACCACAACTTCTCCGTGGACCCGGACACGCTGGACAAGGGCGTGGTGGAGGTGACCCACCTGAACCTGAACGACCGCACGGTGGAGGGGTTGCGGCACCGGCGGGAACCGATGTTTTCGGTGCAATACCATCCCGAGGCGGGGCCGGGGCCGCATGACGCGTTTTATCTGTTCGCGCGGTTCCGCGACTTGATCCGGCGGGCGTGACGGAGGGAGCGGGCATGAAACAGGATACGGAGCACAACCGGAAGTCGCACACGGCCGGCGCCGCGGCGGCCGCGACTGGGACGCTCACCGAGTTGGAACTGCTCTACCGGATCAGTTGCCTGCTCGACGAGAGCATGAACCTGCGCGAGGTGGTCAACCCGGTCATCGAGGCGATCGCCCGCCACATGGACATGAAATACGCGACGCTCACCCTCCTGAACCGCAAGAGCGGGGAGATCGCAATCGAGGCCGCGCACGGCCTGTCCCCCCAGCAGGCGCGCAAGGGGCGGTACCGGCTGGGCGAGGGGGTGACGGGGCGCGTCGTGCTGACGGGCGAGCCGGCGATCATTCCGCGCACGAGCGAATCGCGCGAGTTCCTGGACCGCACGGGCCGGGGCAAGCGGGCGGAGACGTCGTTCATCTGCGTGCCCATCACGATGGGCAAGGAGGTGGTGGGCGCGCTGAGCGTGGACGAGGAATCCAAGCCCGAATCCGCGCTGAGGGAGGACGTGCGGCTGCTCGAGATCGTGGCCTCCATGATCGCGCAGGCCGTCAAGCTGCGGCAGCAGGCGCAGGAGGAACGCGACCGGCTGGAGGCGGAAAACGCGCGGTTGCGTACCGAACTGAAGGAGCGGTTCCGCCCGGCGAACATCGTGGGCAACTCGCGGGAGATGCAGCACGTCTACGACCAGATCGCGCAGGTGGCGCGGAGCCAGTCCACCGTGTTGATCGTCGGCGAGACGGGCACGGGCAAGGAGCTCGTCGCGCATGCGATCCATTACAACAGCGACCGGGCGGACCGGGCCTTCATCCGCGTGCATTGCGCGGCGCTGCCCGAGTCGATCATCGAAAGCGAGCTGTTCGGCCACGAGAGGGGCGCCTTCACCGGCGCGGTGGCGGAGCGGAAGGGGCGGTTCGAGCTGGCGGACGGCGGCACGCTGTTCCTGGACGAGATCGCCGAGATCTCGCCGGCCCTGCAGATCAAGCTGCTGCGCGTGCTGCAGGAGCGCGAATTCGAGCGGGTGGGCGGCTCCAAAACGATCCGGGTGAACGTGCGGGTGCTGGCGGCCACGAACCGGGACCTGATGCCGCTCGTCAAGGAGGGCAAGTTCCGCGAGGATCTCTATTACCGCCTGCACGTGTTCCCGATCTACGTGCCCCCCCTGCGCAAGCGCGCGGCGGACGTGGTGCTGCTGGCTGACTTTTTCCTGGAGAAATACGCCCGGGAGACGGGGCGCCATGTGCGGCGCCTGTCGAGCGCGGCGATCGACATGCTGATGAGCTATCACTGGCCGGGCAACGTGCGCGAGCTGGAAAACTGCCTGGAGCGCGCGGTGCTGGTGGCCGAAGGGGACGTGATCTATCCCCATCACCTGCCGCCCACGCTGCAGACGGCGGAGGCTACGGGCACGCCGGTGCGGGGCGACCTGGACAGCCTGGTCGCGGCGTACGAGCGGGACCTGATCGCGGACGCGTTGAAGTCCTCGCGGGGCAACATGGCCGCGGCGGCACGGGCGCTGGGGTCCACGCAGCGGATCATCGGGTACAAGGTCCGGCAGTATGGCGTCGAGCCCAAGAAATACGCGGGCTGATTCGTAAAAAGGCTTGCGCGGCCACGGGCGATGGCGGAGACTGGCTCCGGTCGAAAAACCGGGACATGCGACGATGTCCGGGTGGGAGCAAAAGGGGCATGCGTTACGCCTGGCAATTTTTAAGCGTGTTAACGTTGGTTGTGCTGGTTTTGTATGCGCCGAGCCGGGAGAACGGCTTTCTTTTCGAGGATGAAACGGTATTGAAGCCGATGCCGGAGTCGCCGGCGCTGGCCGATTATTTCAGGGCGGGGGTTGACGCCTCAGCGGAGATGGGATGGCGGCCGGTTTGGCGCTGGTCGCTGATGGCGCAACGCGGAATGGCCGGCCTGCACGCGCCGGAGCCGTATCGGGTCGTCAACATTTTCCTGGCGCTGGCGGTGGGGTTTCTGGCCTATGCCTTGATGCGCCAGGGGGGCTTGGGGATTCGCCGGGTTCCCGGTTTTTTTGCGGTGATGCTGCTGGTGGTTCATCCGGTGACATCCGCCAGCGTGTACCGGATTACGGATGGGCGCGCCGTGCTTCTGGCGACGGCCTTCATGTTGGGGAGCGTGACGCTGTATCTCCGGGGTGGGCGATGGAATACGGCCGGCGCCGTGCTGGCATTCGCGTTGGCGCTGGGCAGTCATGCGCAGGCGTTGTGGCTGCCGCTGGTGCTGGCCGCGGCCGAGGGCGCCGGGCTGGTTTGGATGGGCGCCGCACGAAATTCCGATCAAAACGGGGATCACGGTCCCTCACACCTGAAGGTGGTGCCGCCCTCCCAGCCGGGCATGGCCCGGTGGTTGAGGCTGGCGCCGTTCCTCGCGGTGGCGCTGATTTACCTGGCGGCGCGCATGGCGTTGTTGGGCGGACTGGTTGCCGGCGATCCAGTCGGAAGCCGGGCGCCTTTTTTCGAGTGGCTGTATGCCTGGCAAGTGCTGGCCGCGCCGTCGCGCATGGTGGCGCATGAGCCGCCGGTGATTTCCTGGGTGGCCCGATGGCATTTCCTGTTTGGGGTGATCTTTTTCCTATGCGTGACGGCGGCGGTTGCAGCGGCGTTCCATCATCCCGAGGCAACGCCTCCGTCGCGACGATGGGCAGAACGGCGGCGCCTGGCGTTCTGGGGCGTCTGGCTGGTTGCGGCCATGCCGGCGATGGCGAACGCCATGGCGGGCGGCGAACTGTTCGATGAAGGGGATGCCTTGTTTTTTTCCGTTGCGGTCTGGGGCCTGCTGGCCTGGTCGGTTTCGCGTTTTTGGGAGTGGGCTTGGATCCGCCGCGAGGGGATCGTGGTGGCGGTGGCGGCGGTGGTGGTGCTGGGCGGGGTCAGTCTGGGGCGGCAAGACTATTACCGCGACGATGGCACTTTCATCTCGCATTGGGCCCGGAGCAATCCGGAGGCCTGGCGGATTTTTGCCAGGCGGGCCGCGGCCTGGACGGAGCGGGGCTTCCAGGAAGCGGCGGACCGGCAGATTGAGCGGGGGCTGATGTTGCGGGCAGACGCGCTGGAGCTGTTGCAGTTGAAGTCTTCGAGCCGGGAGCGGGCCGGCCGGCTGGAAGAGGCGTTGGAGGTTTGCCAGCGCATGGCCGCCCTCACTCCAACCAACTGGACGGTTCGGGAGAAAGTGGCGGATTTGACCTTTCAACTGGGCCGGCATCGGGACGCGGCCGATTTATACCGGACGCTGGCGGATGCGTTGCCGGAAAACGAGACGATTCGGGCCAAACTGGAAGCGGCGAACCGGGCGGATCGGGGAGAAGCGCCCTGACGGAGTTCAGGCGTCGCTTTTTCCCGTGTGATTAGCGTCAGGTTTTCCGGTGAAAAGCGTGTAGATCAAGGGCAGGACCGTCAGCGTCAGGATGCCGGCGACGAGGATGCCGGCGACGGAGGCGATGCCGATGCCGGCCCGGTTTTCCGATCCGATTCCCGAACTGATGGCCATGGGGAGCATGCCGAGGCCGGAGGCGAGCACCACCATCAGCACGGGGCGGAATTCGTCCACCATGGCCACGAGCATAGCCTCGCGCCGGGGCATGCCTTCCTTGAGATGAAAGGCCATGCGGTCCACGAGCAGGATGGCGGCGTTTACGACGACGCCGATGAGCATGAGCACGCCGAGCAGCGCGAGGATGGTAAGCGCCTTCCCGAACAGGACCAGGCCCCAGATGACGCCGATCAGGCCCATGGGCAGGGTGAGCAGGACCAGGCCGGGCCGGCTCCATGACTCGAGTATGGCGGCCAGCGTGAGCAACGTGAGGAATGTGGCAAGGAGAATGGCCTCCCCGAAGTCGGCGATGGACTCGGCCATCATTTCGTTCATGCCGGACGGGGTCATGGTGTAGCCGGGGGGGAGCAGTTTTTGTTCGGCGATGGTCCGGCCGATGCTCTGGCTGACACCGCTCATGGTGGCGCTTTCCTGGATGTCGCCGAGGATTTTCACGGTGCGCTGTTTGTCCACGCGGTAAATCTGGACTTTGGACCGGGCATCGACCACCTCGGCCACCGTTTCGAGCGGAATGGGGCGGCCATTGGCGCCGGGCAGCAGAAATTGGCGGATCTGGTCCTTGCCCTGCTGTTCCGCGAGTTTCACGCGGATGTCGTAGGTCCGGTCGCCGCGTTTGTAGCGGGCGGCCTCGATGCCGTCGATATTGGCCCGGACGATGCTGCCGAGCGCGGCGGGGGAGAGGCCGAGATCGGCCAGCACGGGGCGGCGCGGGATGACGCGGATTTCGGGCTTGGTGTCGCGGACGGTGGTTTCGAGCAGGTCGATACCGGGAAGCCGGCGCGTCGCGGCCTGGATGGCGAGCGCGGTGTTGTCGAGCGTGTCGAGATCGTCGCCGACCAGGTTATAGTTGATCTGGAAGTTCTGTCCGCCCATGCTGCCGGGAACCGACGCGGAGACGATGCAGTCGGTCTCGTCGGCGAGCTGCTCGCGGATTTCGACGAGCCGGTCGAGTATTTTCCAGGGGCGTTCGGTTTTGGGGGCGAAGAACAGCTCGATCTGGCCCATGTAAACGCCTTCGCCGGCCTGTCCGCTCATGGATTCGGCCTTGCCCGCGGTGGTGAGCACATGCCGCAGGTCGGAATAGGATCCGAGGCGGGCTTGGATGCGTTCCAGGCGGGCGACGGTTTTTTCAAGATCGTAATAGGCGGGCGTTTCGACGCGGATGAAGAGCCGGCCCCGGTCCTGGGTTTCGAAGAAGCTGAATCCGAGCTGGGCTCCGCCGTACTTCAGGGTCAGGAAGAAGAGCAGAACGAAGCCCGCCACGATGGGGAGGTTATATAGTTTTTTCCCGGCGATGCGGCGCAGGCCGGTGACATAGCCGATCGAGAGCCGCTCGAAGCCGGCGTCCCAACGCTTGCTGAAGCGCGTGAACGCGCTGTCCCGCCGTTTGCTGGCGGGCTTCAGCAGGATGGCGCATAGAATCGGGGTCAGCGTGAAGCTGATCAGGATGGAGACGGCGTTGACGATGAGGGTGGCGATGGCGAAGGGCGCCAGCACGCGGCCGATCATGCTGGTCATCATGCCGATCGGGAACATCACGATGACGTTGGTGCCGGCGGACGCGAGCACGGCCACGGTCATTTCGGAAGCGCCGATGCGGGCGGCCTCCCAGTGGTCGTCCATCGTCGCGAACTTGCTCACGATGTTTTCGAGCACGACGATGGAGTTGGAAACCAGCACGCCCGTGGAGAGGCCGATGGCCAGCAACGTGACGATGTTGAGCGTCTGGCCGGCGAGTTGCATGAAAAAGAGACTGATGATGATCGTGACCGGCATGGTGATGGCCACGATCAAGGTCGTGCGGAGGTTGAACAGGAACACGAACAGGACGAGCGCGCAGAGCAGCACCGCCTGCCACACGCTTTCGACGGCGGAGGCGACGGACGCTTCGATGTTGGCCGATTCGTCGGACACCCAGTCCAGGGTCATGCCGCCGGGCAGGGATTTTTGGATCTCCTCGAAGCGGGCGCGGGACTCTTTCACCACGGACACGATATTGCCTTCGGCTTTTTTCACGATCTTGAGCACAATGCCCGGGCGGCCGTCCAGGATGGCGCGCTGGCGGATTTCCGCGGTGGCCTGCCGGACCGTGCCGAGGTCGCCGAGGCGCAGGCGGGCTCCGTCCCGGCTGGCGATCTCGAGGGCGGCGATTTCGGCGACGGTCGAATATTCGGCGTCGAACCGGAGGGTGTATTCGCTGCCCTGTTCGCGGATGCGGCCGCCCGGAAGGCTCAGGATTCCGTTTTTCAGGGCCGTGGTGATATCGGTGACGGTCAGGCCGGAGGCCGCGAGGGCATCCCGATTCAATTCGACCCAGACCTCGCGCTCGTTGCCGCCGATGACCTGGACCTCGGCGACGCCGGGAACGGTGGCGAAGCGGTCGGCGAGTTCATTGTCGGCATAGTCGTAGAGGTCGTCGAGCGGCGCCGTGCCGGAGAGGAACAGATTGGCGATGGGGGCGGCGTTGATGTCGATTTTCTGGATGACGGGCCGCTCCGCGTCCTCGGGAAGGTCGGCGAGGATGGTATCCAGCTTTTCCCGGACGTCCTGGGCGGCCACGTCGATGTTCACGTCGAGATTGAACTCGAGCACGACCTGGCTGACGTTCTCGAGGCTGGACGAGTTGATGTGTTTCAGGCCGGTGATTCCGGAGACGGCGTCTTCGATGGGTTTGCTGATGTCCTTTTCCACGTCCTCGGGGGCTGCGCCCACCCAGGTGGTGATGACGGTCACGACGGGAATATCCACCGCGGGCATGTTTTCGATGGCGAGCTTGCGGGTGGAATTGAGCCCGAGGGCGATGAGGGCGATGAGCAGGCAACCCATCGCGATGGGGCGCTTGGTGGAGGCTTCGGCTAAAAACATGACGCGGCTCCCGGGCGGTTCGGCCCTGGATTAGTTGAGTGTGACGGGGGCTTGATCCTGCAACTGGGTTTGCCCTTCGGTGACCACGGTCTCGTCGGCGGACAGGCCCGCCCGAATTTCCGTCCAGCCATCGTTCTGGAGGCCGGGCGTGACTTCAGTCGCGACGGCCCGGCCATCCCGGACGACAAAGACGACCGACTTGCCGCCGCGGAAGAGGATGGAGGCGGTGGGGACGCCGAGGCCCTTTCGGGTCTCGAAAACGAGGGTGAGGGCGGCCATGGCGCCGGGTATGGCGAGGCCGGAGTCGGTGTTCACACGGCCCTTGATCTCGAAGGTGCGCAGCGTGGTGTCCACGGTTGGGCTGCGGTAGGTGACGTTGTGGGCGCCGGCGTCCTGGCCGTTGACATTGAGGCGGAACCGGGTTTGGCCGGGCACGACGTCGGCGTAGTATTGCGCGGGCAGAAAGGCGGCGGCCTCGATGACCGAGGGATCGACCAGGCGCAGGATGACGCGGCCCACGTCCATCTGCTCGCCGGGCTCCGCGCGACGCGCGCTGACGACGCCGGAGATCGGCGCCAGGACGAGCGAGTCGTCGAGGTTTTTGCGGGCGATGGCCAGGGCGGCCTCGGCCGACCGGACCTGCCGTTCCGCGAGGAGCGTCTGCGCGTCGGCGACCTTGACGCCGGCTTCGGCCTGGGCGTTCATCGTGGCGCGCGTTTCGAATTCGTTGTCGCTGACCTTGCCCTGCTCGTGCAGGCGGGAATAGCGCGCGAAGTCGAGCGCGGCTTTATGCGCTTCGGCTTTGGTTTTTTGGGCGTTGGCCTGGCTGACGGCCAGGGACGCCTGGGCCACGGCGAGCGCCTCCCGCGCGATGGCCAGGGCGTTTTCGCGGCTGACGGGATCGATTTGAAAGAGTTTCGTTTCGCCGGCCTTGACGGAATCGCCTTCATCCACCCAGATCTGGTCCAGGTTGCCCGGCGTGCGCGCGGCGACGTTCGCGACATGCTTGGCTTCGAGCGTGCCCTGCACGGAGAGCCGGCGTTCGAAGAGCCGTTCGGCGGCGGGCTGGGCGCGAACGGCGAGGGCGGCGGCGGGCGATTCCGAGGCGGCGGCCGGCGCGGCGTTTTTCCTGCCGCAGCCGGTCAAGGGTGCGGCGGCCAGAAGACAAAGGGCGATCCGGATTGTGTTCATCGGGGGGTCTCGTTTGGCGGGTCTGTTTTTACAGGGGGGACGGCGGTCATGCCCATGGCCAGTTCGAGGCTGGCCCGGGCGATGGCGCGCTGATACCGGCTTTTGACAAGGGCCACCTGGGCCAGATCCAGCTCGGCGCGCGCGTCGAGCGCGTCGATCAGGGGGCGGAGCCCTTCCCGGGCCTGGGCGTCGTAGTCCGCGAATTTGGACGACGCCACCTGGAAGGCGCTTTGGAACAGGATTTCGGATTCTTCGGCGTTGCGCAACGCGGCTTCGGCGCCGATGACCTGGAGCATGATGGTGAGGAACGTTTCCTCGCGCGCGAGTTCCGAAGAGGTGCGGGCGACCTTGGCGGCTTTATACTGGGCCACGTTGGCCAGGCCATTGAACAGCGTCCAGGCCCCGGACAGGCCGGACAGCCAGTTGGCGGCCTGACTGTTCAGGTCGTTGCCGGTCCAGGTGTGGGTGGAGAAGATCGAAAGTGTGGGCAGAAAGGCGGTAAAGGCCTGGCGGACTTCCTGCTGGCTGATGACGACCTGGCGGTCGGCCATGGCGAGTTCAGGATGGATTTCGAGGGCTTTCAGGACCAGGTCGGCGGTTTTCCCCTCCAGCGGGGCGGATGGGGGCGGCGGGCCGGCCAGGCGGATGGGGGCGGCGGGCGGCAGGCCCATGGCGGTGAGCAGTTCGCCGCGCGCGAGGTCGAGTGCGCGGCGGGCATGGGCCAGCTCGAACGCGCGGACTTCGGCCAGATGGGCAGCCTGGTCCCCTTCCCAGTTCGTCACAAGGCCTTCGGTGGCGAGGCCGCGGATGCGTTCGGCGGTTTCGCGCGCGGCCTGAAGTTGGGTTTCGAGGGCGGCCACGGTATCCTGCAGAACCAGGCAGTTAAAAAAGGCCACCGACGTTTGCAGGACGATGCCCTGGCGGACATAGAAGGCGGCGGTTTCGGCGACGGCGACGCGCTGGCGTTGCGCGGCGTAAAGGTACCAGGTGGACGGCATGAAGATCGGCAACCGGATGTCCACGGAGGCCTCGCCGAATTGACGCTCGCTGATTTTCGGATCCCGGGCATAGGACTTGTAGCCCGCCGAGGCGGCGACCGTGGGCAGGAAGGCGGTGAAGGCCACGTTTTTGCCGATGCGGTTGAGCGTCAGCCGCAGGTCGGCCTGGCGCGCGGCATAGCTGTTGCTCATGGCGACGCGGACGCAGTCCTCGAGCGAAAGCGGGCGGCTCAACTCGGCCGCGGCCAGGCGGGCGAGGGTGTTGGTGAAGGTGTCGATATGTTCGCGGCGGGCGCGGGCGGGCTCGAAGCGGGTGCAGCCGGCCGCCAGCAGCAGCGCCAGGGACAAGACGGCCAGCGGCCGCGGGGAGGGGAGTTGACGCATGGGACGAAGTCCTTTCACGGGCGGTCCTGGCGTTGGTTCGCGCGGGCCAGCGCATCGGCGTATTGGGTAAGCAGCCGCTTGGTGGCGGCGAGATCCTGCGCGTTCAGATCCTTCAGGGCCTTGGCTTCGAACTGAAGCAGTTCCCGGATCATGACGGCGGCCTGCGCGCGGCCCTTGGCGGTCAGGTGGACGATCTTCCGGCGGCGGTCGCTGGGGTGCGGCTTGCGGATGGCCAGTTTGCGCCGCTCGAGGGAATCGAGAAGGAAGGTCGTGGTTTGGCGGGGGAGATAGTGGGATTTGGCGATGACCGCCGGCTCCGCGAGTTCGGGATGCGTGTACAGGCCGAGGAGGATGATCGCGATGCCGGGGGGGAGCCCCCACTGTTGGCCGTACATCAGGAACTCGCCATGGATGCGGCGCCACAGCGGCAGCATGCTTTCGGCCGGCACGCCGTGCGGCTCGGGGAGCCGGTCCGTGTTGGAGATGGAGCGATTCTTCATGGTTTTCGCGATGATTCAAAATGAGATAATACAAGATGGGATTATATAGTCAAGACCGTATTGATAAAAAAAGCGAAATCCGCCAGCCGGGGGCTATTCCTTCGTGAACGTCACGTTTTTCCGTTCCTCGAGGCGATCGAGCCGGCCGTCGCGGATCCAGGCGATGCGGTCGGAGATGGCCAACATCTTGACGTCGTGGGTGGCCGTGACGATAGTGACGTTCCGCTCCTGCTGAAGACGGGCCAGCAGGGCGATGACCTCCTCGCCGGTCTTGCTGTCCAGGTTGCCGGTGGGTTCATCGGCCAGGATCACGGCCGGCGAGTTGACCAGCGCCCGGGCAATCGCCACGCGCTGCTGCTGGCCCCCGGAGAGTTGGGCGGGAAGGTGGCGCAGGCGGTGTCCGAGCCCCACCTGATCCAGCACGTCGGCGGCCCGGGCATCGGACTCTTTCCGGGACGCGCCTTTCAGCACCATGGGCAGGGCCACGTTTTCCTGGGCGGTCATGACCGTCACCAGGTTGTAGGTCTGGAAGATGTAGCCGATCCTGTTGCAGCGCACCCAGGCCTGTTTTTCCTCGGGCAGCGCGAAGAGATCGGCGCCCATGAACTCGATGGTGCCGGACGTCGGGACGTCCAGCGCGCCGATCATGTTGAACAAGGTGGACTTGCCCGAACCCGACGGACCCATGATGGAGAGGTATTCGCCCTCGTAGATATCGAGCGACACGCCTTGCAGGGCCCAGACGGTCTCCTCGCCAAGCGTATATTTCCGCTTCACGTCGATGGCCCTGGCGATGACGTTTCTCATGACGGGCTCCGGAGTTGCGCCTCGGGCGGGACTTGCAGCAGGACCAGGTTCATCGTCATCAGTTTTTTCGTGAAGAGCACCACCCACTGCTCCATCTCGGTTGGCGCGGTTCCGGTCCTGGCCGCCAGCGCGTCCACGATCTCCCGCAGCGTATGGACGCCGTCCACGAGGCTGTAGTAGAGCGTGCCGTTCTCGTCCAGTTCCACCTTGCGGGTGTAGTCATAACCGATGCGGGTTGCCAGCCAGCGCCTGACGCCGCCGACGGGCGCGTGGAGGCGCAGATGAAGCCGTCCGCGGCTGTCCCGTTTCTGCTCCACGTTGCCGGGCTTGAGGGGGATCACGGCGAAGGGATCCGTGATCCGGACCGGAGGCGGCTGACGGGAAAGGGGGGGCATCAGCGGACCTCCTCGATCTGGATTTTCATCTCATCGGGCGTGGAGATCTTGGAGATGCGGCCGTCCTCGATCCAGACGATCCGGTCGGACCGCTTGAGCATCTTGAGGTCGTGGGTGGCGGTGATGACGGTGACGCCGAGCTCGGAGCGGAGCTTCCAGAACAGCTCGATGATCTCCTCGCCGGTCTTGAGGTCGAGGTTGGCGGTGGGTTCGTCGGCGAGGATGATGTCGGGCGAGTTGGCGAGCGCCCGCGCGACGGCCACGCGCTGTTGCTGGCCGCCGGACATTTCGGCGGGCTTGTGGAGGGCGCGGTCGCCGAGGCCGACGCGTTCGAGGATTTCCATGGCCTTGTCGCGCGCGTCCTCGCCGCTGAGGCCGGCGAAGGCCATGGGGAGCATGACGTTCTCGATGCAGGACATGACCTGGATCAGGTTGAAGGACTGGAAGATGTAGCCGACCTTGCGGCAGCGGAGCCAGGCGAGTTCGTAGGGATCGAGCTGGGCGATGTCCACCTGGTCGATGTAGACCTTGCCGGAGGTGGGCCGGTCGAGGCCGCCGATCATGTTGAATAAGGTGGTTTTACCGGAACCGGAGGGGCCCATGATGGAGAGATATTCGGCGCGTTTCACGTCGAGGGAGGCGCCGCGCAGGGCGTGGGTTTCGGCGTCGCCGGTGCGGTAGACGCGCTTGACGTCCACGGCGCGGATGACGAAGCCGCATTTCTCGGCCGTCTTGCCGTCGTCGAGCAATTGCTGGAGGTGCTGATCCATGGTTTACACGGTGGAGCGCAGCGCGGAGGCGGGGACCATGCGCGCGGCGAAGTTGGCGGGATAGATGGCGGCGATCATGGCGAGAATCGTGCCGCCGGCGACACAGGCGCCGGCGGCGGCCAGGAACCAGCCGAGATGGAGGGCGGCGCCGATGGGGCCGAACCCGAAGGTGAGCCCGTAGCCGGCGAGGGAAAGCACGGCGCCGAGGAGGGTTCCCACGGCCGAGCCGGCGAAGCCGATCAGGGCGCTTTCGATGAGGAACAGCTTGCGGATGAAGGCGGAGAGGGCGCCCAGGCACTTCATGGTGCCGATCTCGCGGAACCGTTCCGTGACCGACATGAGCAGGGCGTTGGCGATGCCGATGACGGTGACGAGGACGGAGATGAGGCCGATCCAGAGTGTGCGGAACGCGGCCTGTTCGGCCTGCTCCCGGAACCGGACGGCCTGTTCCTCGGACTCCCGGCCGAAGAACAGCTCGCGGCGGGGGGCGGGAGTTTCTTCGGAATAGGCCCCCTGGGACGGATAGGACCTATCGGAAAGAGAATCGAGCAAGACCGGCTGAACCATGCCCGCGGCCAGGGTTTCGGGAGCGGCGGAAGCGGGGCCGTCGCCGAGGATGAGGAGCAGGTGGGCGCCGGCGGCGGAGTCGCGAACGGTCAGACCGGGCGTGTTGCGGAGGAGCGCCAGCAGGTCGCGTTCGGAGGCGGTGGTTTTCCCGAAAACGGCAATGGCGATGGTTTTGCCGGCATAGTCGCCGATTTCCCCCTTCACGAGGGTCTGCATCAGGTTGAGGGTCTGGCGCTGGGCGCGTTCGTCGGCGATGGCCTTTTTGACGAGTTGGGCGGTGACGTTGCTCATGAAGAAAGCGACGCCGAGGACCACGCCGCTAACGGTGACCAGCGAACGGCCGAACCGGATGCGGATTCCCTGGACGGCGATCTGGAGCGCGCGGCTCAGAGGCAGTTTCACCTGTTTTCCGATCTGTTCCATGGTCCTTTCCTAAAAGGGCGCTCCGGAAACGGCGCTGACAATAAGATTGGCGGCCACGCCGATGAGGGCCACGAGTCCCACGCCGGTGCCATACCCCGCGAGGAGCACGGGCACCATCTGCAGGAAGCGTTTTTCGCCGAACCGTTTCTTGAAATAAAACTTTCCGATCAGCGCGCCGACGATGATCAGCATGAACGAGTGGGGCATGTGGCCCACGCTCTGAACGAAGCCGAAGATGGCCATGACGGGCAGTTTGAAGGCGGAGAGCAGAACGAAGACGAGGATGGAGAAGGAGAACGATCCGCCCATGACCGCGGGGTGGAGGGCCTGGAAAAAGAGCGGCTTGACGCCCTCGGTGGGAAGCGTGGCCGAGTAGAGCAGCACGGTGTTCTTCGCGTTCAGCTCCCACATTTTCTGGGCGTAGGGATACAGGTCCGAGGGGATGGCGCCGCTTTTCCAGATGAACGCCCAGAAGAGGAAACTGAGCAGGAACCCGAGCGGCATGGTGAGGGCATAGGACTTGATGTTGGAAAAGAAATTGGTGCCGGTCAGCTCGGTGGAGCGGAATCCGGAAACCTGGCCGGCATACTGGCCCACGGGGATGGGCGCGAGCCAGATGTCGATGCCCTTGTACCCCGACAGGATGATGGCGGCCTCCTTGACCAGGGGAATATCGACCGCGAGTCCGCAGATGCCGGAGAGTCGGGCGTCGACATAGGACATGAGGGGTGTGTAGAGGAGGGTGAACAAAAAGAGAAAATAGACGGGAAAGGTCGGCACCAGCTTGTGACAGACGGCGATGACGAGCAGGGATCCGGCCACGTAGAGCGCCACGGCCAACCAGAGGGAAAAATCGCCGCGGCCGGGCGGGGTGTCCCAGATGTTCTCCTTCCGGGCGGTTTCGCTGGCGCCCTTTTTCTGGTCCGCGCGGATGCGGCGGATGTTGCGGATGAAGTCGCGGACGGTCTGGAAAATGGAGATCACGGCGATGCTGAACGTGACGCCGAGGGAGAAGCTCATCCAGAAATCGAGCGAGTTGTTGAAAGTGGTGGAGATGGTGTCCATGCCCGGCTGCCAGCGGGTCAGGACGCCGAGTTTGTGGAGGAGGGGGTTCATGCCCATGGTCAGCAGGATGCCCCCGGCGGTGCCGATGACGGCGGAGAAGGGGATCAGCATGCCGGTGAGCACGAGTCCGAGATCGATCACCACGCCGAAGGGGGTGGCCGGGAGGAACGACTCCGTGAGGGTGGTCAGGTCGTACCAAGGGAGTGGGATCAGCATGACGGGCTTGGTGAGGAAGGCCCCGGTGAAGAGCGGAATGCCGATCTGGACGGCGGCGAAGCCGAGACCCAGGAAAGCGCCGAGGGAGAAGACCTTCCACTTCCAGGTGGCTTTCTTCTCGCCGGCCTCGGCGAGGGCCATGGCGCCCTGGGCGCCGACGGAGGCGAAGGGGAAGGGGAGTTTTTCGACGTCGGAGGTCAGGCGGAAAAAGAAGTAGCCCAGCGTGTAGCTGCGCAGCATGCCCACGACGGAGAGGAAGATCATCAGCATGATGGGGACGGCCCAGTCCGTGTGGAACAGGTTGCGCGAGAGGATCGCCTCGCTGGCGGGCTGGGGCGCGTACCAGGAGGGGAACTGCCCGAGCAGGCCCATGTCGCGGACGGCATCGGAGCGGATCAGGTATTGGCGCCAGATCAGGTCGGCGATCGGCCCGCCGGTGGACATGGCGCCGGCGACGGAGAGCAGGACCACGAGTTCCTGCCGGCTGAGCGACTTCATGGCGCGGCGGGTGACCTCCGAGAAGATGATGAGGGTCACCCAGGAAGCGGCGATGCCGCCGCCGGTGATGAGGCTTAGGTAGATGGTGCCTGGCATCATGAGGAGACCGCAGAAGAAGGCGCCGGTGATGGCGACCCCGGTGAACCCGTTCTTGAACTCGGTCGGCTCTTCCAGCAGGGTCCGGTAGACTTCCAGCTCCTTGTCGCCGCTGACCCGTTTGCGGGGTTCACTCATGGGGGGCCTCCTGGATGGGGCACGCGGCGAGGAGTCCGGCGGCCTCGTGGTACATATCGGCCCGTTCTTCGGGCCGGGCGGCGCGCCAGGTGAGGAACTGTTTGCGCAGGACGGCGAGGAAGGGCTTCACGGCTCGGGCCCAGGCGGAAGCGGTGCCGCTGAGCCGGGTGAGGGCGATGGTGGCGATGAATTCGCCGGTCTGGGGGTCGGTAGGCAGCGTGATATCGAGCCGCTGCGAAACGCCGAGATCGAACGGCTTGAGCCAGATCGTGGCGGTAATCCCGGGCACGAGGCCGGCACGGGAAGCGGCGGTCAAGGGACCCTTCGACAAGCCCAGGGCAGGCTGAGCGCCCACTCGCGCGAGGGTGGGGCGGGGTGGCGCGCAGAAGAAGGGGCCGGAGGAACCTTCGCCGTTGGAATCGAGCCAGCGATGAAAGTAGGAGATGACGGCGACCCGGTCGTGGGGGGTGAAGGTGAAGGGCAGGTTGAAGTCCATCGTGTCGCCATCGGCCTCGGGTATGTCCCACTCGGTCTTGCCGGAAGGGGAGGCCAGTTTGGCGGCGTTTCGGGCGGGGATGAGGGTGGAGAGCATGACGGCGGTTACGATGGCGAGGGACGCGTAAATCGTCTCGATCGAACTGTAGCTCATGTTCAGGCCGCCGGTCAGTCCGAGCGCGGTGAGCAGGCGGCCGGTGGCCTGGCTGAGCAGATACCCGAGCATGGCGCCGACGACGGCGAAGACGGAGGCTTCGGCCATGAACATGAAGAAAACGTGGTTGGGGGCGATGCCGACGGCGTTATAGACGTAGATCTCGTCCTTGCGCTCGTAGACGGAACTGCGCATGGTGTTGAAGACGGTCAGCGAGGCGATCAGGATGGGGATGAGCAGTTCGAGGAGGCCGGCGAAGGTGCGGGCGCGGGTGCGCGAGCCGAAGTAGGATGCGCCGTCGATGGCGTAGAAGGCGGGCTGCCCCAGCCGTTCGAGGTAATCCATGACGAGGCGGCGCTGTTCCTTGAAACCGATCGGGGAGAAGGCGGGCCGGCGGGGGTCGATGACGTAGGACTCGCGCGGGAAGAGGATGCCGCAGGAGACGACGAATTCGCCGTCGCGTTCGGTATGCGAGGGGAAGACGTTGACGATCATGACCTGGGAGCCGGGGAGACGGGGCGCGTCTTCCGGCATGATGGCGCCGCCGGCGGCCGAGCGGCCGAGGGTCTGGACGGCGTTCAGATCGTAGGGCAGGAGGCTTTTGCCGTCGATGTCGATATGTTTGGTCAGGCGTTCCGAGTCCATGATGCCGAGCACCTCGTAGAGGTCGCCGCGGATGGAGACCGTTACGCCCGTGCCGCCGACGTCGGCGGGAGCGATCTCGAGTTCGCGGGCGGCGGACTCGGGCAGGATAACGAGCCGCTTGCTGGTCTGGCCCGCGGCGAGGGCGGCCTGGCGTTCCTCGCGGGTGGAGGGGCCGCGGGCAAACCAGGCGCGGCCGGAGATCAGGTAGCGGTCGATGCCGGAGAAGTCGGCTTCCCGCCAGTCCATGCGGATGGCGGCGCTGAGGCGGGTGCGTTTCAGGATCTTCTGGCCGTTCACCTCGTATTCGCGGTCCACGAGGATCTCGGTGTTCTGAAGCCGTTCGGCGCCCAACTGGCCGGTGAACCAGGAACGGGTGGTGACGGGGAACTGGCGGCCGTAGATCTGCTGGATGTTGCCGATTTCGGCTGACGTGAGGGGCATGAAGTTGGGGTTCTGGAGCAGGATGCCGTTCCAGGGGGATCGGCCGGTGGCGTATTCGTCGTTGACGAGATCCGACGACACGGAGGTGAAGCAGATCATGACAAAGGTGATCAGCACCAGGGTGATGGAGGTCAAACCGGTGCGGACCTTTCGGCGGCGCATGTTGTTGAGGCCGAGCATAAAGGCGGTGCCGATAACGCCGCCGCGGTTGATGTCGGCGCCCTCGATGGCCCCCTCTTTCCGGCGCAGATCGCGGATGTTCTGCTTGAACTTGCCGCCCACCATGAGGATGACGAGCAGCGTGAGCAGGAGGATGACGAACCCGATCAGGATCATGAGGGAGGAACGGACCATCTGGAAGGCGGGGTGGAAGAAGCGCAGGAGCAGGAAAACGGCGAGGAAGATCAGGCCGCCGGCGAGGAGCTGCTTGCGCACATCCGCGAATCCGAACACGAGTTTTTCGAAGAAAAAGACGAAGGGCACGAGCAGGCCGAGGTACCAGAGGATGCCGACGATGGCCTGGGCGATCCGGCCCCGGATGACGGGATGGTTGTTGATGGCATAGGCGAGGCTGGTGTCGGCGGCCAGTATGGCGGCCAGGGGGTCCTTTTCCGCCAGTCTGGCGCGGGCGGTTTCGAGCCACTCGCGGCCGCGCCGGTGGAAGTCGAGCATGAGGGCGTCGGCCATGCCGTGAAGACGCTGGAGGCGGAGGCGCTTGTCGTTGGTGCGGAGCATGGAGGCCGCGGCGTCGATGTGGGGGAAGGGGATGACGGGGGTATCGGCGGCCAGGTAGCCGCGGCCGTGGATGTCGGGTTCGCCGGGCAACGGTTCGGCCGCGGGATCGACATTCAGCATGAAGGCGCGATAAATCTGCACCTCCGCGTTGTCGGCCGCGCCGGCCATGAGACCGAGATAGAAGATCAGGTCGGGATCGAGAAACGCGGTGTATGGATCGGAGCGGAAATTCGAGGGTTCCGTCAGGCCAAGCTTGTTCAGGTAGTTCATCCGTTGGAACGACTTCATGGTCTGCGGGTTGTTCCAGTCGAATTGCTGGACGCGCGCGCAGCGGAAGAGGGCGACCTGGACGGGCTTGGGGATGTTGCCGCCGGAGACCACGAGGTCGACCAGATTGACGGACTGGTTTTTGAAAACGGACTGGCCGGCGCGGGAGGCGTTCTTGAAATAGGCGGCGGCGCCGCCGGCGTCGAAGCGGGCGGCATCGACATGGTGGGGGGATTCCCAGCCGTAATCGCTGACGAGGCCGAAGATCAATTTGCGTTCGTAGCGGCCGTAGGGATCGGTTTTGAGGATGGGCGACAGGCCGATGCCGCGTGTGGCGGAGTCGGGGACAGGCACGGTGTCGGGGAATAGACGGACGAAGGTGTTTTCGCCCATCGGGTGACTGGGCGTGAGGGTTTGCGCGCCGGCGCTCGCGTAGACGGCGCCCTTCAGGGTGTGGATGCGCCGCTTGAGATCGGGGGTGATGGTTTTGAAGGGAATGCGGCCCTGGGCGACGGCCAGAACGGAACGCGCGAGGACGGGCAGGTGCTTCCGGAGCACGTCCGTGGGGAGGGAATCGAAAGCGTCTTCCGGCGTGTGGATCTTGGGGGGCCTGAAATCGGCGTTGAACAACGAGAACGCGAGCCGGCCGCAGAGCACCCAGGGCTCGGACTCGAACACCACCCGGTACGAGGTGTGGAGGTTGGGGCGTTCCCGGCTGCCTTCGGCGTCCCGGCTGCCCCAGTGGACGACGCCGTAGGCGGGAAGGCCGTTGGTGAGGGGGATCTGGTCGAGGAGCGTGTTGGCCAGGAGCGTGACCTGGGGTTCGGCGTCCGATCCGATGGTGGTGACGCCCGTGAGCAGCGAGAGCGCGTCGAACTGGCGGGAGCCGCCGGACGACAGTTCGAGATTCAGAACCAGTGTTTGGGCATACGGGGCGACGAGCGCGCGGACGGCCGCGGTGTCGTCGAGTTCACGCATGGCCTGGCGATGATGGCCGGCGATCGCGGCGAAGAGCGCCCGGAGCCGGTCGGGGAAGGACCATTCGACGAACTCCGGCTTATCGACAAGCTGCCAGAGCGACAGGCCCATGAGCCCGGCGGACTTGTTGTCGAGTTGCTGGGCCTCGAGCAGGGCGGCGAACAGGGGGTGCCGGTTTTCGGACGACTTGCGCTGGTCGTCCGTGGCCCGCAGCGGATCGAAGCCGGCGCGGAAGACCGGGTTGCCCGCGCGGAGATAGTCGAGGCGGCGCTCGAGCACCCGGTCCTTGAAGGCCAGATTGATTTCGCCCGCCGCGGCGATCACGCGTTGTTCAAACCAGTCGCGAAAGGCCTTATCCTCGGCGAGCCAACGGGCCTTGAAGCCGGAGCGGTTGTTCGGGCTCCAGAGCGCGCCGTCCGCCAGCAGGGCGAGCGCCCGTTCGGCTCTGGCTATTCCGGTTTCGTGTTCGGCGCGGAGACGCTCGGGGGGGCGGTAGTCGGCACAGCCGGGGGTGAAGGTTTCGACGGCCTCCATGAGGCGGGCGATGCCGGAGAGGGCCTGGGCATGGCCGGCCGTGGCGATGAAGATCACGTCGCGGTTGAGCGCGCCGCGGTAGGGCGCGAGGGTGCGCAGCAGTTCGAGGAGCGTGGCGAGGGGGACGGCTTGCTCGGCGCCGGGCGCGAGTTCCGGCACCAGGGAGGCGCTGTCGTAGTAGGCGCTGAGAACGAGGGCTTCCCGCCGCGGGTTGTCGCCACCCCGGAGCACGCCGATCAGGTTGCGCGCGGGTTTTTCCCGCCAGGTCACGTTCGCGCGGATCTGGAGGCGGCGTCCGGCGTAGGGGGCGAGGGATCCGCGGACGAGGAAGCGGGGGAAGGCGATTTCGTAACCGCAGAAGAGGGAATCCCACGCGCCCGGGACGTCGGGATTGTTGCGCAACCGGACGGCGAGTTCGTCCTCCATGACCAGGAGGGCCGGAACACCGGCGGCGGCGAGGCCGGTCCAGCCTCCGGCGGAATCGAGCCAGGTGGCGACGATGGCGTCTTTGGGGTCATGTCCGGCGAGGTGGAAGAGATCGGTGTTCTCGGCCAGCACCAGTTCGCCGGAAATGCCGCCGGGTGGCAGGGCGATGGGCGAGAGGCCGGCCGGCTGGAAAGGATACAGGGCGACGCCGGGCAGGGGCCGGCCGGATTCGTCCAGCAGTTCGCAGGTTTCGGTCACGGGCACGACGGCGCGGAACTCCTGGGTTTGGATGTCGAGGCCGGCCTGGCGGAACGCGTCGAGGATGAGCCGTTCGGTGCGGTAGAAGCCGGGCGAACCGGTGAAGCGGCCTTCGTCGCGTTCGCCCGGGGCCGGGGCGCCGGCGGCCTGGATTTCAGCGAGGCGCTGGGTGATGGAGCCCGCGGCGAGCGCCTGCTCGAGGGGTGCCTCGGAGTAGCCCGGGGTGAAGGGGGGCATGGGCTGGCGGGAGGGCGGTTCGATGGAGGTGACGAAGCCGGCGAGGGCGAGGAGCGCCAGGACGGCAAAGAGGCCGCCGACCACGAGGTGGTCGGTCCAACGGGGCGAGGCTGGATGGCGTTCGGTCATGGCAGGCCGCTGTAGACGTCGGTGATGCCGCGGGCCCGGAGGAGGAGTCCCGCGAGGTCGAAGAGCACGATGGAGGCGATGCAGGCGAGGAACATGCCGACGCAAAAGGGCACGAGCCCCTTGCGGATGACCTGTGCGCCGCCGATGCGGAAAATGAGGGAGCGAATGGCCCAGGCGGCGAGGAGTGTGAACCAGGCTCCGGCCATGAAGTAGGTTGAACCGAGGAGGTAGCCGAGGGGGTGGATGGGAAGCCACATGAACCGGGTGCGGAGCCAGGCGAGGGCGATCGTGATGACGGCGCCAATGCCAAGGCCCTGGGCGTCGACGTTATGGGCCATGTTGAGCATGCGGTTTTCCGGGATGGCGTCGAGGGCGCCGGCGGCAAAGGCGCGGTCGGCGGATGCCTCGGCGACGCGGAAATTGTTGAAATACCAGTTTTGCTGGTAGGGCCAGGAGGTCTGAAGGTTGTTGGCACCGAAGCCGTAAGCACCGCACAGGATCACGAATCCGCCGATGAGAATGGCGCCGGCCACGCCGAGGGCAAGGCCGCTGGAGACGTCGCGCAGGCGGACATTGAACTGGCGGCCGAGTTCCATCATCTCGATTTGGGCGGGGGCGATGAGGAGGAAGCAGGCGGTGGTCATGAATCCACTGGCGATGGTGGCCACGAGCATGCCGGTGGGGCCGAAGAAGGCGAAGCCGCCAAGGGCGCCGGCGAACTGCATGCCCACGTAGGGGGTGAAATAGCCGAAGTAGGGGCCGCATTCGGCGCGGATCTTGCCGGCCGCGAAACCGAGCAGGAGCATGTAGCCGAAGAAGAGGAGGCTG
>CAZSUH010000032.1:0-27900 GCA_964609905.1 uncultured Verrucomicrobiota bacterium | reverse complement strand
CGCGCTGGATGTGGAAGCTGTCGAAGAGATCCCCGAGATAGCTCATGGACTCCGCGGAGGGCATCCTCATGTTCACCGAGCCCCGAACTTCGATCTCCGGGAAATGCCTCTTCACGATCCAGGCAACGGCGATGGACGCGGTGGTGACGACCTCCACCCCACCCGCCGCCTTGACGACCCGCCTGACCGTATCTTCGACCTCCCTTTCCAGTTCCTTGCTTGCGGCCTTGCCCCCGTAGCAGGTGGCGTTGAAAAGGAGGTCGAGCTTGACACCGAGCCTGCGGATCTCGCGGAGATTGAATTCCAGGGCCTCGATCGTCTCCTCCGGCGACACCGCTCCCTTTCCGAGAGCCGGACGGCCCGAGGCGGCGCCGGGCCAGGCGAAGTAGATTTCCGCGACGTCACCGGAGTAGTCTTGGACCAGGGAGAGGAAGTCGTCACCATTCTCCGGTTCCTGGTAACCGATCGCGAATTTCATCACGGCCTCCCCTTGCGCCAAGGCTTGCGCATCTCAGTCAGCGTCGCTGGCCGCAGCCTGGTCATCCTGGGACCGGGCGGCGACGGGGAAAGGCGCGGCGTTCCAATCGACCTTCCACGGCTTACGGCGGCGGAATTGCGCCTTGAACTTGTTCGTGAGCACGCCCCTGTTTTCAAGGGAGATCATGCAAGCCCTGGTACAGCCGGCGGCGCCGCAGACGGCTTGCCCGGTATTGTAGAGGTTGCGCGGCTTTTTGTTGAAGGGAGTCCAGGCGCCCCTTCCGATGGTCGGGTCGTCGTCCCTGTACTGCTGTTCCTTCGGGAGCGGTTGCGCGCTTCTGACGCCTCCGGTGAAGGCGATGTCGCACTTGTCCATGTCCACGTCGGCCCATTCGACATCATGATCCGCCAGCTTGACCTTGACCGTTTTGTCGGCTGGTATGCAGTGGCCCGGGCAGGCTTTCACGCAGGCCATGCATTTGTTGCAGAGAGGCGGTCCGTCGTAGATGGGATCCGGCTCAAGCTCCAGGTCCGTCAAGATGATGCCAACCCGATTCCTCGGACCGAACTGGGGAGAGAGGAACATCTTGCTGAACCCGATTTCCCCGAGTCCGCAGAGATAGGCGGCTATCCGGAGATGAATCATGATATCCGGGGCGGCCCTTCCTGGCGCAACGGGCCGGGAGTTGTTCGCCAGAAGCCCGACATTGTCAATGGCGCGCCAGTCGCTCTGGTGTCCCATCGGGATGGCCTCGTAGCCGCGGTCCTCCACATACTTCGAGAGGTTGATCACCGTCATGGGCATGTAGAGGTAGGTGATGCCGCCGTAGCCCATGGCCGAGTAGTTGCTGAAGTAGGTGCCTTCCTCGACCCCTCTCAGACTGCCGCGCATAACCCGGAATACCAGCCCAATGATGGATTTGCATTCGGGCATGATTTGCCTCGGGTCCATCTGGATCGGGGCGCCTTTCCACCGCGCGATATGGCCGATCCCGACGGCGTCGGCGCCCAATTCGATTGCCTTGCGTTTCACGGCGTCGGCCGCTTTTCCCGGGTCGTCCAGATCGACGCTTCTGAAATCCCTTCCCATGATCGTCACCATGGCCTCCTTGTGTTGTCGAAACCCGGCGCCTTCCATGAAAACAGGGGGCGGAGATGCCGATAGGGATGTTTGTTGAAGGGCGCCTTGGGCGTTTCGCCACGCCATTGCCAGGCCATGAAAGCGAGCAGCGCGTTCCAGTCGGCAGGCGTATGCGCATGCTGGCCGGACCGGAAGTGGAACGCCAGATGATCCGGGACGCCCAGGAACCGATACACTTCCCGGGCCGCCCAGGCGCTCTGCACCATTCCCTCCGGATTGGACCAGCGGTCGTCCCGCGCATAAGTCAACAGGAGCGGACGCGGGGCAATCGTGGCCAGCAGGCAGTGTTGATCGAAGGGGAGTTCCTCCTCTTTGCCGCAATACGCGCGCAATCCCGACCCGAACCAGGAGGGAAAGACGTTGACGATGTCGAGGGTTTCCCCGCCATGCCCGACATATCGGAATGCGGCGCTGCCACCCGCGCAGGACGCGTTGTCGTTGACCAGCGTGATTCGCGAATCGGTCGCACCCGCCACCAGCGTGGTCTTGCCGCCCCGGGAAAGACCCGATATCGCGATCCGGCTTTTATCGATGAACGGCAGTTCATACAGAAAATCCACGCACCGATGATACCCCCAGGCCCAGGCCGACAAGGCCCCGAAAGTCCGGCCCGGGTAGACGTCGTACAAGCTGCCGCTGCGGCGGGTCTTATCCGGAACACCGCCGTACCCCAGATCTTCGGCCATTTCGGTCCGGTCGAAAAGCACCAGGGCATATCCGTTTTCCATGATGCGCCCAACGACTTGGTCGGGAATAGGCCACCAGCAACCGTCCCCATTGATAATGGCGGCAAGCGGTTCCGTCCGGTCCGGGAACAGGATTTTCAAGCAAAAAGAAAACGGCTTGTCGCCGCCTGAACAATGAATACGATACGTCCAGAGACTGGGCGCGCCCGGCAAATGGCTCGCATGACTGTGACAGAGCGACTCGAGCCGGATGGATGCCGGTTTCGGCGGCAGCCCGCCGTATTCCATCTCCATGATCAGTTCCCGCCAGGCCCGTGCGCGGGCGGGCCACTCCTCCCGCGTGGCGATCCGCCCGCCATCCGGCCGGGAAAACGGATCCGGCAGTTCGCCTTTCTTCACGATCGGTTCGGTGGAATACTTTTTTTGCGGCGCTCGCCTGGACATGTTGTCTCTCCCTGCCATCGATCGGGCCGATGTTTATAATTTGATGACCGCGTAATTGATCATGAGCCACGGAGGGCCATTCAGGTTGGTGCCGTCGGTTTCGACCTCCACAACGAGCTGATTGCTGCGTTTGAGTTTCTCGGCGGGCAGCACGAATTGCTTCACATTCCAGCCGTGGGCGACAAATCCGGCCGGCCCTTTATACACGACTTCCCCGTTCAGCCGGATGCCAATCTCGAGCGGCGGCATGTCTTGCGCGACTTCGGTCTGTCCGCTCAGGTAGAGATCGTACGATTTCGAGGGCGGAAACGGATCGCATGTGAAGCTGATTTTCGCGGCCTTATAGATGGTCTGTTTGCCGCGGAAAACCGCCGCGAACCGTTTCGGGCAGTACGCGTCGTACACGAGCAGTTTCCCCCCGAACACATCGACGGGCGATTTGAAGATATCACCCTTGTTCGTATCGATGCCGACTTCTTGATTGGCCTGGCCTTTTGTCGCCACGATGTCGCCTTGATATTTTTTCAGGAAATCCGGAGGGTTCCTGGCGCCCCGGATCACCCTGTCCACATATCCGATTCCACTGCCGTAGAAGGACCCGTATTGGGCGATCGCGAAGGCGTTATATTGTTTCGCCTTTTCCCAGCAATCCGCGATCACCTGACGCTTGCTCTCGAGATCGGCGATGTTTTCGGAAACGATCTCCGCAGTCACGTCGCCATAGGGATACTTGTCGAAATAGACAAGCGCGTCGTGACCCGGCTTGATGATGTCATACATCTTGGGGCCGAACATCATGCTCATGCTCTTCTTCGCGGATTCTTCCGGATCGTACGCCTTCACGTTCCAGAGGCAATCGGCGAGCGTGGCGGTCTGGACAGTCCATCCCCCGGTGCCGTCGTTGCGATGGAACATCTCGATATCATTTTCGAAGAATCCGGGATAATGCCAGGCCTTCCAGTCGGTTGTATCGCCGAGATAATACAGCAGGTTATGCGGCCCGGTCCCGTTCTGGAAGATGGACGGTTTCCGCTTGGTCAGGGTGGTGAACCAGGCCACCTGCGCCGGGGTCTTGGTCATGCCCTTGACGCGCGGCCCTGTCCAGTACATCTGGATGGCGGGATCCAGATGTTCGCCGCAGGCGCGCAGGTAGTCCTCGCGGTCCTCCGGGTAGGTGTGGGGCGCATCGGGCCCCCAGTAGAACGGCGGACAGAACACCAATTTGAACTTCGGATATTTTTCGCGAACCGCGCGGAATAGCCGGGTGATGTGGATCGGATCGATCGCGGCCGCGTTCCCGTATTTCTTCAGGTCTTCCGGATTGATCGGGAAACGCCCGTCGTCCTCGGGGTAATAGACATGCCCGCCGGCCTCCGCGACTTTGCAGCAGACTTCATATTGCAGGTCGAAGGTGCTTTGGCGGCAGAGCGGATACATCGGATACATCGTATAAAACGCGATTCCGTAATAGTGATCGAGTCCGAACGCGGCAAATTCGCGCGTCGCGGACTGCGAGACGAACGTGTTCAGCGGCGTCCATTGGTTCCCGTCGCGGGGCGCAAACGGGGGATTCTGCGAGGTGATGGAGTTCATTTTATTGAAGAGACAGTATTCCAGCGAAAAGGGCCAGAAATTCTGGAGGAATCCGCGCTTCGCCGTGCTCGGCCAGTCTTCGATCTCGCAAACGCGGATCGCGTTCTTTTCCTGATCGACCACCTGGATCAGCGTAACGATGCCCCAGAGGACGCCCTGCATGTCGTTCCCGACGATTTCCGCGCCGTTTGTCGCGACCTTGAGCGTGTATCCTTCGGGTTTTTTCGGCGCGGATTCCGGATCGAGCTTCACGGTGACCTTGAATTCGCCTTGCGGAATGACCGGAATCCCGAACCGGTTGAACTTCGTCTTCAACAGATTGAAGCGGACGTCGTTTCCGGATTTCGCGAGATCGCCGACCAGGTTGAGCTTGACGCTTTTCAGCGGAATGAATTCATCGCTGTAGCCCGCCTTCTGCGCGGTCGGATACGCCTGGGCGCCGGTATCGTAAGGCAATTTCAGGAAATCCAGGCTGCCTCCGTTCAGGTAGTGGAGCGCGGCGACGGCTGAGCCGGTCGGATTCGATCCCTTGCGCCACGGTATGTTTTTAGCGATCACTTCGTCCAGAACCTTGATGCACTCCCCCTTTTTACCCGTGGCATAAAGAGCGTTGGCGTGTCCGATCATGGCGGCGCCGACGAGATGCGGATCCGCTTTTTCGATAGCCGCCGCCGCTTTATAGGCCCCCGACGCTTTGTCATACATGGACTGGTAAAGGCACATGGATCCGAGTTGAACGAGAAATTCAATTTTATTCGGCTGAAGCCGGGCCAACTCCGTGGCATAGGCGATCGAAAGATTTTTGGCGTCTTCCAGTTCCCCTTCCGTGGCATGGTCGATATACGTCGCCAGATAACCGTAATTCCACGGGCCGTAGTCCGTCCGATAGCGGCCCAGCAAGGCGGAAATGGCGTTTATTTTGGCATTCAGATCGGCACCGGGCAGGGCCTGGATTTTCTGAGCGTATGCGAGGCTTTTGGGCTCGTCGCGCTTGGCTCCGTAAACCGTGCGCAACTGATCGTAAATCAGGCTTTTGATCAGGTTGTTCACCCGCGCTTCCGGTTCGCGTGTCCTGAAAATCCCTTTTCGCGGCGTGATTTTTTTCTCGATCGCGAGCAGCGTTTTTTCGAGAGCGTCATGGTCGCGCTTCTCGCGGTCATGCTCGCGATAGATGTTCCGCAGCGTCGTGAGACCGCTGTTCCGGACGCTCTCCGAAGCGCCCGGCGCGAGAATGAGTCCCGCCGCATATTGAAGGCGTTTGGCGTCGTCCTTCTGCAGGTTCGCCAGCTGGAGCAACTGATTCAGGATCCGGACCTTTTCCGCATCGTCCTTTGTATTTGCATAAAGCTCGGTAAACGCCTTTTCCGCCCCCGGATAATCTTTTTGTTGCTGTAATTTGACGGCCTGATTGAAATCGGCGAACAGGTTAACCGAGAGCAGCAAGGTTCCAGCAAGCGCAAGCGATATGATCCGTTTGTTGGGTTCTCTGGCGGTCATTATTTTATCGCCCTTCCGTTCGTGAGACAGGATTGAGGTGCAAGGGTAATTTTTTTAACACAGGGCCAGGCGCATGTAAAGCACCGCACCGGGAAATGCCCACCAACCGGCGTGTCACCGATACAGGTCGAAATACGTGGTTTCCCCGATCTTTTCGAAATGCTTCCGCACATACGCGGCCGCCGGATACCGCCGTTGCCGATTCTCCAGCGGATAAAAACCGTCCTGCAGCGAATTGGCGGTCACCTTCTGAACCAGGACCACCTGCTCTGGTCTCTGTCCCTCCAGCGATCGGATGACCCGGTCGAGAAGGCCTGTCGTGGAGAGTTCCGTGGTTTTGGCCCAGTCGATGGGCAGCGGATTCCGTTGCGCGGCTTTGACCCAATGGGCAGCGACTTCCGGAACAATGGCATACCGCAAGCCGTTGGTGGCGGCCATGCCGATCGCCACGTTCAAATCGGTCAGAAAAGCATGCGTGTTCGGATTGGTATAAATCAGGCGCGCACCCGGGAGAACGCCGCCGAGGGGACAGGTGAGCTTCGCCGCATCCTGCTCCCGGTAAATGCCATGGGTCCGCGTTTGGTGGAACGCCGGCAGGGTCGCCAGAACCGCGACGATCGCCACAACCGGCCGCCACGGCACCGTGGTCCAGCCAACCTGCAGGTAGGCGAGCGCGAACAGAAAGGTCATCAGAAGTCCCGTTCCCAGCACCGGCGAGTTGTAACCGAACGACAGGGACGCCGCCCAGGCCAGCATGAGCGCCATCAGGCCGATCCGTCGTTCGCCAACCCTCGGGCCGCCTTCCAGGATCAGGTAGAGAACGACGCCGCACCCCACCCCGAACACCCTGAACGACCAGAGGTAGATTTCGTTTTGGGACAGCGTCCGGATGGCCACACCCAACAGAACCGCCAGTGAAACGAAACCGGCGCCCCGCCGCACGGAACGGCTGCGCGGCCAGCCCCCGGTGGATGCGCTGCACAACAAACTGGCCATGGCACTCCCGCCCAGCAGACCCAGGTAGAATCCAAGATTGTTGTACCGCTGCACCCCCACTTGCAGAAACTCCGTATGCGCAAGGAGCTGGCGCAGCCCGTCGGCCAGCGCGCCGCACGACAACAGGAAGCCCACATAGAACAGGCCCGGAAGCGCCACCGCAACCAGGCATCGCCATTTCCGCCAGTCGCCGAAAACCAGCAGGGCCGCGGGCGCCACGAAAATAAAACCCTGCTTGCACAGGTAGGCCCCCCCCAGGAGAAGGTAGCCCGCCAAGACGGCCCGGCGGCCAAGTCGCGATCGGAGCCATACGCCGAGAACGCACAGGAACAGGCCGTCAATCGTGTGCCAGGCCATGGCCGGAAAAGACTGGCACCCCAGCATGAACGACACCAGGGCAAAGGCGGCTTGCGTGACGCCCCGAAAAGGCCGGCCCAGGCTCTTGTTCACAAACGCCGTTCCAAACCAGGCGATGCACGCGCACTGCAAAAAGAAGACAAACCGCGACAGCCAGAACGTATACGGGCCGCCCCAGAGAACTTCCGGCACATGCAGAAGAGGCGACAGCGCCGGGCGGATGATGATGAAGTCGCGATGGGGAATCTGGCCGTCGAGCAGGCGGCGCGCGTAGGCCAGGGTGAACCCGTCGTCGATCAGGTTGATCCCGAGCGAGGAATACAGCATATGCGCGATGACCGCCACATATCCGATCCACAGAAAAGCGAACAGGCCGGCGGCCGGCTTGGTTTGAAAAATCTCGCGACGCATCAGGTTCATGACCACCCCTGGCTCAGCCCGGTTTTCGCGCAATGAGGATAAAGGTGGAACCCAGGACGGGCAGCCACCGTTCGAGCCCGGCCCGAATGAACCCTCGCGAGGGCGCCGGGTCGCCCAAAACCCGCAACACCTCGAAATCGTAGACGTCGCGAAGCAGCTTGCGGAAGGGGCCGGGCGCGAAGCCGAGCTGGTGGTGCAGCGTTCCGTAATGCCGGCCGCGTGTGGCCTTCTTCAAGCCCATTTTCCCCAGCCTCGTCTTCACGGCGCAACTGACGGAGCCGAGGTTGGGCAGGCCGATGTACAGGATGCCGCCGGGCCGCAGCAGCCGCCGGGCCGCGCGCAGATAATGACGGGGCGTCTTGAGATGTTCGAGCACCTGATCCATGTAGATGCAGGCGTAGGCGCCCTCCGGCAGGTTCAGGTCGGGCAGAAAGCCCGCATACACGGGCACGCCAAGGGACTCCCCCACCCGCTGCGTGGTGGCCGGGTCCACATCGCAGCCCTCCGCCTCGTAACCCCATGTCCGGGCCACGTCCAATTCCAAGCCATCCCCGCATCCCACGCACAGGCACTTGCCCGACGGGCAGAAGCGCGCCAGAATCCTGAAATGGGCCTCTTTCTGCCGGCGCCGCCAAGCCACCCGCCCGGGGGTTTCGCTCGTGATGTAGCCCGCATAATAGTCCCGCAAGTGGCGGTCGCTGTAAGGCGGATTCATGAACCGCGTGCCGCACCGGGCGCATAACCAGATATGGTTGCCCCGGAAATCATGATCGTCGTATCGCGTTTCCGGCGACTCGCAGGCCGGGCATCGGTTCCGCGGCGGATCGTACTCGGGTGAAGCCGTGTCGCCAGGTTCCGTCATCGCCCCATCCTCACGCGTTTAGCATCGGATCCACGTCGGCGCCGTAATCCACGCCGGCCACATCGAATCCGTGGGCTTCCAGAAAATCGTGGCGAATCCCCGCCACATCCGCCCGTTCCGCCAGGTTTTCGGCGGTGATTCCTTCCAGACGCCGGGCCACCTCGGCCTGCACGTCTTCCCGCATCTCCCAATCGTCCAGCCGAATGCGGTTTTCCCCATCCACCGGAACCGCGCCACCCGCGTAAAGGAAACATCGGAACAACCGATCCATCTGCTCGATGCAGCCTTCGTGCAGCCCCTTTTCCTTCATCACGCGAAACAGGCAGGCCATATAGAGCGAAATGCCGGGCATGATCGCGCTGGCCCGGGTGACCAGAGCCTTGTTCACCGAGACCCACGCCCGGCCCTTCACGCCAGACTCCCGCAGCATCCGGTCGAGTTCGAGGGCCGTCTTCTCGAGATGCGCCTTGGCCTGGCCGATCGTGCCATGCCGGTAAATCGGGTGGGAAAAAGCGGGGCCGATATAGGAATACGCCAGCGTGCGGCAGCCCGGCGCCAGGAGGTCCGCGCCCAAAAGCTGGCTCATCCACCGGGCCCAGTCCTCGCCGCCCATCACCTTCACCGCCCCGGTGATCTCCTCCGGCGTGGCCGCTTCCATGGCGCAGGCCCCCAGTTGACCGGTCATCAGGTCCAGCGTCGCGCCCGCATAGGAGCCCCCCACCGCCTTCAACGCCAGCCGATACTCGACGCCATCCACGGGATCCGTCCTCACCGGGCTGACCAGGCTGTAAATCACCAGGTCGGCCTTCCGGCCCATCTGGCGCAGCGCCGCCACCACCCGGTCCTTCGTGTCGTCCAAAAAAGCGTCCTGCTCGATCGTCACCGCCGGCAATCCGGCCGCGCGCGCCTCCGCCTCGAACACCCGGTTGTTATACCAGCCAGGCGATCCGGTTCGCCCGGACGATCCCGCCCGCTCCACCGAAACCCCGAGGGTGGCGGCACCGCACCCGAATGAGGCCGTGATCCGGCTGGCCAGCCCATACCCGGTGGAACAGCCCACCACTAAAACCGTTTTCGGCCCATGGGCAATCGGCCCGCCTGTCCGCGCCAATCCGATCTGCCGGCGCAGGGCGGCCGCCAGGCCGGCCGGCTGCGTGTTGACGCAGATCGTATTGCGGACCCATGGCTTGTCGATAATCACTTCGCCTCTCCGGCCAACGCCATCCACTCCGCCTCCGCGGCCAGTTCGCCGTTCACCGTGGCTTTCCCCTTTTGCTTCAGGATGCGATTGGTGATTTTCACATCCTCGATTTCCATGCGGATTTCATCGCCCGGCCGGACGGGCCTGCGGAACCGCGCATCGCTCACCGACGCCAGGAAAATGATCGCATTGGGCGCCAGTATCCCGCGCTTGCGGACGCCCGCGCCGCCGCATTGGGCCATGGATTCGATCAGGATCACGCCCGGCACGACCGGGTATTCCGGGAAATGCCCCTTGAAGAAGAAGTCCTTTTCCGTGAACAGCCGCGTCCCGACAATCCGCCCGTTATCCCAACTCTCCAACTTGTCCACAAAAAGAAACGGAACCCGGTGCGGGATCAGCTCCTGAACCTCCGCCAGCGACACTCCCGCCTGATGCTTGTCAGTCGAATCCGCCATGGTGCTTTCTCCTTCGTTTGGTCCATATGATGACAGTTCATAGGGAGCTTCAACAGCTTTTTCAACAACGCGTCATAGGCGTCTCCGTCAAGGATGTCAAAATAAAAGAAACTTTCGCTCATGCCAATCGGACGGAAAAGCGGCCTTTCGTTTCAGCTTGTTTTCCTGGCCGGAGCGCGATATCCTTTCGCCTGTGTTTGGAACCCGCAGGGCCTGGAAAATCGTATTGTAATTCCCACAAGGAGAACGTTCACATGGCACTGTATCAGAATGCGTTGGTCATCACCGGCGGCGCCAGCGGAATCGGAGCCGCATCGGTTCAGGCGGCGCTGGGCCGCAACTGGCTTGTCGCTTTTTGCGATGTGGTGCCGGCGGAAAAAGTGCCGGCCGCGCTGCTAACGGATCGCTCGATCTATGTCCAGGCCGATGTCCGGAGCGCCGAGGCCCTGGCCGGCTTCGAGAAGCAAGCCATCCCATTCTTCAAGGACCGGAATGGCGGTGTTGTTCCCCAACTGGGCGTGGTGGCCTGCGCGGGCATCAGCCGGCGCGGCGACCCCGTCCAGGTCAAGCTCATGAAGGACATCAATGAGGGCGGCACGCTCAACCTGCTCAAGGCGTTCGCGCCCGACCTCCAAAGCCAGGGCCTGTTCGTCGGGCTCAGCTCCGTGGTGGCCGCGGAGGGCATCGCCGTCAAGGGCGACGAGGAATACAAGCTCACCAAGGCCGAGGCCCGGCGCATCGCCACCGAAGAGGGCGCCAAGCTGGGTGTGCGCGGCTTCGCCGTCGCGCCCGGCGCCATCGATACACCCATGACCCGCCACGAGTCCATCTTTGCCTTCCTCCTGCTCGGAGCCGCGCAGATCTTCGGCAAGCCCGACCACCGGCTCCACGGCGAAATCGCCAAGCTCGCGGGCGTGCCCGCCAGCTCGACCCCGTCCGCCATTTTCGGCGGGCTCCTGGGACCGTTGCTCACCGGATCGGAAGATTTCAAGCGCGTGGCGGCGAGCATGGTCAAGGATCCGTCCCTGGCCACCGCCGGCAAGGCCTACCTCCTCTACGCCAACATCAAGGGCGCCGACGGCCAGATCCGGCCGCGCGCCGAATTGATCGCCCGGGCGGCCGACGTGCTGGCGGCCCTGGACGTGGTCATCGGCCCGGACGTCGTGGCCCGCCTGATGCTCGATCAACTGGCGAGCGGCAAGGTTCCGGAAGGCGGCCTCCTGCGCGCCTACAGCCGGCATGGCGAAAACCGGCTCCGGGATCTTCTCGATTCGTTCGGGGGCTGAGCGGCGTCTTCGATCGGGTTGATGGCGGCACGCTTAAAAGCCGGAGTTCGCGTATGAATCAGGAGACGCCTGCCATTACAGCCGGCCAGAATAGCCCGACTTATTCCATGACCCGGATCGCGCCGACGGTGCCCTGCATGTGGCTCTGTGGCACACGATGCGAGACTTCTTCACTCCGGAGGCACCCATGACCGCGCCGAAAACCGCCCGTACCCCGCCCCACGTCCGCATCATGCCCTGCCTGGACATGCAGAACGGCCGCGTCGTCAAGGGCGTGCGTTTCGTTCAGATCCGCGATGCCGGCGATCCCGTCGCCTGTTGCAAGGCCTATTGCGACGCCGGCGCCGACGAACTGGCCATGCTCGACATCACCGCCACGGTCGAAAACCGCGCCACCCTGCTCCACGTCGTCAGGGCGGTCGCCGCCGAAGTCACCATCCCCTTCACCGTCGGAGGCGGCATCCGGGATGTCGCCTCCGCGGCCGCCGTGCTGGAAGCCGGCGCGCACAAGATCTCCACCAGCAGCGCGGCGTTCCGCAAACCCCAGGTGATCGCGGACATGGTCAAGGCGTTCGGCCCCCATCGCGTGACCGTGGCCATTGACGCGGCGCAAAATCCCGCCTTCCCTTCCGGCTACGAGGTCTATATCGACGGCGGCCGCACGCCGGCCGGCATGGACGCCGTGGAATGGGCCAAAACCGTGGACGGCTTCGGCGTCACGACCATTCTGCCGACCAGCAAAAGCACGGACGGCGTGCGCGAAGGCTATGACCTGCCGCTGATCGGCAAAATCAAGCAGGCGGTTTCCGCCGACGTGGTGGCCTCCGGCGGCGCCGGCAAACTGGAGCACTTCCTGGATGCCGTCAAAGCCGGGGCCACGGTCCTGCTCGCGGCCTCCGTCTTCCACTTCAACGCGATCCGGATTCCGGACTTGAAGGCCTACCTGAAAAAAAACGGCGTGGCGGTTACCCTGGTCTGATTGCGCCATGCTCAGTCCCCACGATCAACCCGTTTGCATCGCCGTGATCGGCGGCGGCCCCGCGGGCCTGATGGCCGCGCTGGCGGCCGCCGAATCCGGCGCCCGGGTGACGCTTTTCGAACGCCAGCCCCGGTTGGGCCGCAAACTCGACGCCACCGGCGGCGGTCGCTGCAACCTGACCAACACACGGGCTCCCGAGCCCTTCATGCAACGCTTCGGGCCCCGCGGCCGTTTCATGACCCACGCTCTCCGCCGGTTCGGACGCGACGCGCTCCTGGCCTTGATGCGTGACTGGGGCGTCGCTTGCGCCGCGGCGGACGGCTTCCACTATTTTCCCCTCTCCCAACGCGCTGCGGACGTGCGAGCCGCCCTGGAAACCCAGCTTAAAAACAGAGGCGTTCAGGTCCGGACCTCCGCCTGCGTCACCGCCCTCGATATCGATGAAGGCCACATCCAGGGGGTGCTGACGGAAGCCGGCCTCCACGCCGCCGATGCCGTGATCCTGGCCGCGGGCGGCGCGGCCTGGCCCGCGCTCGGGGGTTGCACGCTCGGTTACGACCTGGCCCGCCAGGCCGGCCACACCATCGTGGAACCCGCGCCCGCGCTGGTCGGCTTGACCGCCCGGGAGGTTTGGCCCAAAACGTGCGCCGGGGTGACGCTGCCGGACGCCGCCGCCTGGATCGACCTCCCGGGCGTCCGCAAGCCGGTGTTCCGGGGCGAACTGCTCTTCACCCATGCCGGGTTATCTGGGCCCGTGATCCTCGATCTCTCCGGACAGGTGTCCGTTCTGCTCCGCGCCCGCCCCGATGGCATTCCGTTGAAGCTCAACCTGTTCCCCGAGACCACGCGCGAAACGTGGCGGAAGCGATTCGAGGCCTGGCGCACGGATCGGGGGAAAAAAAGCGTTCACAACCTGGTGGATGAACTCCTGCCCCATTCCCTCGCCGTGGCCGTGTGCGAGGCCTGCCTCATCGAGCCGGAGATGCAGGCGTCCCGCCTGCCGGCCTCCACGCGCGACCGCCTGCTGGAGGAGTTCACCGCGCTTCCGCTGACCGTGACCGGTTCGGAGGGCATGGCCCGCGCCATGGTGACGCGCGGGGGCGTGGCGTTGGACGGCGTGAACCCGGCCACGCTCGAAAGCCGCCAGGTGCGCGGCCTTTTTTTCGCGGGCGAGGCGCTGGATCTCGACGGCCCCTGCGGCGGCTACAACCTGCAATGGGCCTTTTCCAGCGGACACCTTGCCGGACACGCCGCCGCGGAAGAATGCCGCTTATGAACGATCGACTGCCACCCGATGTCCGCCTCATCCATGAAGACCGCGACTGCCTGGTGGTCGATAAACCCGCGGGCCTGCTGACCATGGCGACGGCCGTGGAAAAAAGACGGACGCTCTATGCCATGCTGTTCGAATTGCTTCGGCGCCGCCGGCCGCCCGAACGGCTTTTTATCGTGCATCGCCTGGATCGCGAAGCTTCCGGCCTGCTGGTCTTCGCCAAGTCCGAGGAGGCCAAGCGCCGGCTCCAGGAGCAGTTCAAGGATCATTCGGCCGGCCGCACCTATCTGGCCGTCACGGAGGGCCGGATCGACCGGCCTTCCTTCACCGCCCGATCCTATCTGGCCGAAAACGCCATTCACCGCTGTTTCTCGACCCCCAATCCGGCCGCGGGCAAGTGGGCGGTCACGCATGGGCGTGTCCTCCGGGCGAGCGCGACCCGCACCCTTGTCGAACTGCGGTTGGAAACCGGGCGCAAGCACCAGATCCGGGTCCACCTGGCCGAACAGGGCCACCCGATCGTGGGCGATCCCCTGTATGGCCGGGGCCGAAGTCCCATCCGACGCCTGGCCCTGCACGGCATGCGTCTGTCGTTCGCCCATCCGTTCACCGGAAAGGTCCTGACATTCGAGTCCCCGGCGCCCGCCGCATTTGCCGGCCTGACCGACGGAACCGGGCGCGGACACGCCGGAGGACCACCCGCGAACCGCACTCCAAACAGGAAAACAAGATGATGAATGATTCCACAGGAGCGCCGTGACCGCATCTGCCGTTTCCTCCCGCCACGCGGACACCGTCCGGGCCCGGGTCGACGGGATGCTCGAACGTCTGGTCGCCGCTCTCCCCGAGACGGAGGTGGTTCGCGCCTCGCGCTATTTGATCCTGGCCGGCGGCCAGCGCTGGCGCGGCCTGCTCGCCGTGGCCGCGGGCCGCATCTACGAGCCCGAGCCCGAGCGGTTCGTCCTGCCGCTGGCCTGCGCGGTGGAAATATTGCACGCCGCCTCGCTGGTTCTCGACGATCTGCCGTCCATGGACAACGCCCAGACCCGGCGGGGCAAACCCTGCATGCACCGGGTCTTTCCCCCCTGGGTGGTGGACATGGTCCCGGCCTTCCTCGTCAACCTCGCGTATCAGGTCTGCGCCGACAACCCCGCGCCGTCATCCGAACGGTGCATTCAGGCCATCCGCCTGTTGGGTGAGATGAGCGCCTGTTTGGCCCGCGGCCAGGAACTGGATCTGGCCCTGAACACCCGAACCGTGCCCGAGCCGGAACTCCTGGAGTGTTACGCGCATAAGAGCGGCGCCCTGTTCGCGGCCGCGCTGGCCGGCGGCGGCATCCTGTGCGGCGCCGGCCCTGCCGATACCGATGCGCTCCGCGCCGCCGGCTTGCGTCTGGGCCAGGCCTATCAGATCCTCGATGACCTGTCGGAGCTGTCCGACCCCGCCAACCCCGGCGGCCAGGATGCCGGCAAATGCACGGCGGTCACCCTGCTCGGCGCCGAAGGAGCCCGCGCCCGCGCGGATCAACTTTTCACGGAGGCGGACCGCGGGCTGGATCGATTCGGACCGGCCGCCGGCCTTCTTCATGAGCTGCTCGCGCAGGTCCGCGCCATCCTCGACAAATCCGCTGGCCCCATTCGCGCCATTCCTGGGCGACGTTGACCTTCTTCATTTCGCGGCCGGGCGCGCTTTTCTTGTTGTCTGGCCATGGGTTCCGCGTATCATTCCCACCATGCAATACAGGCAATTCGGAAGATCGAGCCTTAAAGTATCCCCCATCGGCATCGGGGCCATGCACTTCGGCGCCAGGACCGACGAGGCGGAATCGGCGCGCATCATCGACATGGCCCTTGGCAAAGGGATCAACCTGATCGATACCGCCAATGTTTACCGGCACGGCGTTTCCGAAGAAATCATCGGCCGGACGCTCAAGGCCAACGGCAAGCGGGACCGCGTCGTGCTGGCGACGAAGTTTTTTGCCGCCTGGGACAAGACCGACGTCAACGCGCGGGGAACCGCGCGGAACCATATCATCCGGATGTGCGAAGAGAGTCTCAAGCGGCTGCAGACGGATTATATCGACCTGTACCAGATCCACGCGATGCCGGATTTCGACGGTTCCCTGGAGGAAACCTTCAGCACGCTGAACGACCTGGTCCGGCAGGGGAAAATCCGCTATTTCGGCACCTCCAAGTGGGCCCCTGCCCTGCTCGTGGAAGCCATGGCCGTATGCCGCCGGAACGGCTGGGAGGCGCCGAGCAGCGAACACCCGCCCTACAATCTCACGGACCGGAGCATCGAGAACGAACTGATCTGGACCTGCCGGCGGCATGGCCTGGCCCTGCTGCCCTGGGCGCCGATCGCGCAGGGCGTGCTCAGCGGCCGGCTGTCCAAGGGCAAGCCGTTCCCCGAAGACTCGAACCGCAAGGGCATGGAGAAGAGCAAACGATGCCGCGAGCCCGCGCTGGCCGTGGCCGACGCCCTCAAGCCCCTGGCCGCGAAAAAGAAGGCGACCCTCGCCGAATTCAGCCTGGCGTGGGTGCTCTCGCAACCGGGCATCACGTCCGCCATCACGGGCATGCGCACCGTGGAGCAGTTGAAATCCTGCCTCAAGGCGCTGCGGATCCGGTTCAGCAAGGACGACTACGCCCGCATCAACGCCATCGCGCCACCCGGCTCCTGGGTGGCGGACTATTGGGACGACAACGTCCACCGGAAAATGCGCATCGCGGCCGGGATACGATAAGCGCGACCCGGTTTAAGAGGAGCTTTTTGTCGCGCCCCGTGCCTCCGCGAACCTTTTCCGTTGTGCGGAGAAACGCGATGGGCTAGCATACGGCCTTCTATTCAAAACCTGCCGGAGGATGCCATGCGCCTAAACGATTCCGCCCGTCTCCTGGTTCCCGCCCTGTTCGCCGCCACCCTGCTCGCCGCCGCGCCCATCCGGGCCGCCCTCACGCTCCCCCCCATCCTCGGGTCGGGCATGGTCCTGCAAAGCGGCATGCCAGTACCTATATGGGGTACGGCAACAGCCGGCGACAAGGTGGTCGTGGAGTTCGCGGGCCAGCGCAAGGAAACCGTGGCAGACGCGCAGGGCAAGTGGAGCGTCAAACTCGATCCGCTGGAAACCAGCGTTCAGCCCCGCACGATGACCGTCACCGCCGGAAGCGGTGACAAGCCGGAACGGCAGGAACTCACGGACATTCTCGTGGGGGAGGTCTGGGTCGGCTCCGGCCAGTCCAACATGGCCCTTACCGGCGGATTCTTTATGCGCGGCGATCCCGTGCTCGCGTCAACTCTCAACGCCGAGCATCCCCTGCTCCGACTATACGCCGGCGCCTGGAAAAACGCCGTTTCCAACGAAAACCGGAAGTTTTCGAGCCTGCTCTTCGCGTTTGGCCAGAAACTCCAGCAGGAACTGGGCGTGCCCGTCGGCCTGATGTGCGGCGCTATCGGCGGCACGCCTTCCGGCTCCTGGCTCAGCGAAACCGCTTACCGGAACGACCCGGCATGCAAGGCCGAGGTAGACAAGGCCATCGCCGCTTTCGATCCCAAGAGCTACGACGCCCGGGTCGCCGCGCAGATGGCGGCCTGGACGCAAGCCGTGGAAGCGGCCAAACAGGCCGGAAAACCCAAACCCGCGAAACCGCATCCTCCGCTGAAACCCGGCGAAAGCCGCGCCCGGGTCGGTAAGCTTTACGACAACCACATACGCCCCTTCCAGCCCTACGCCATCCGTGGCGTGTTGTGGGACCAGGGCGAATCCGGCACCGGCATCAACGGCGTCACGCAGGAAACACTCATGAAGGCACTCATCCGCGGCTGGCGCCAGGAGTGGGGTCAGGGCGACTTCCCCTTCCTCGTCGTCCAGAAGCCCAGCGGCGGCGGTTGCGCCTTCGATCGCGCCGATCCCGTGACCCGGCTGGCCGAGCCCTTTGCCCCCCTCCCCGCCTCGGTTCCCGTTAACGGTCAGTACCGCGAAGAGCACATCCGCCTCGGCCTGATTCCCGGCGTCACCCTGGTGCCCAGCACCGACCTTGGCTCCGGCATCCATCCCCTGTGCAAATCCGGTTACGGCGCCCGCGCCGCCCGGGTCGCGCTCGGCGCCGTGTACAAGCAGCCCGTCGCATACTCGGGACCGGCCTTCCAAGCTTTCGCCGTCGAGGGCGGCAAAATCCGGATCCGCTTCGACCACGTCGGCAAGGGTCTGGCCGTGCCCCTCTCCGGCACCAACGCACCCGCCCGATTGCAGGGCTTCGCCGTGGCCGGCACCAACCGCGTCTTCCAGTGGGCGAAAGCCGCGATCGAGGGCGATTCGGTCGTGGTCGAAAGCGACCAGGTGCCCGCGCCCGTGGCCGTCCGCTACGGCTGGGCCGCCACCCACCCGTGGGCCAACCTGTTCAACAAGGACGGATTCCCCGCCCAGGCATTTAGGACCGACACCTGGTAAGAGCCGCAAGGAGAACCGGCCGCTCAAGCGGGAGCAACTCGCCCGCCGCGGCACGGTGTTCACGCGGTCGCCGCGTCCGTCATCACCGCCGTGAAAACTTCGCGTCCCAGATGGCCACGTTCATGAGCGCCCAGAGCACGTGGTTGTGGTTGTGCTTCAACGCCAGGTGCTCCGCGATCAGCCGGTCGATCGCCGCCTCCCGCACGCACCGCTTCAACACGGGCGACTCGTGCAACAGGCCGATCATCCACTCCTTGAAATCGGTCCGCAACAGGTTCTTGACCGGCAAACTGTACCCCTGTTTGCCGCGCTCGATGATGGAGTCGGGCAGAATGCCCTTCAGCGCCGCGCGGAACAGATGCTTGGTGCGAAAGCCCTTCAGTTTCCAGTCGCCCGGCAACGACGCCAGGAACTCCACCAGCACATGGTCGAGCAACGGCACGCGGATCTCCAGCGAGCTGGCCATGCTCATCTTGTCCACCTTCATCAGCACGCTGTCGGTCATCATGAAGCGCGTGTCCAGGTAAAGCTCGCGGTTCACCACGTCCCGGGCGTCGCAGCGCGCCAGATATTCCGCCACCTGCCGGAACGGCGCGGGATTGATCCGTCCCAGGAACTCGGATGTGAACAGGACGCGATCCTGCGCCGGCCCGCCGAAAAACTGCCAGCGCAGGTGTGCGCCCGCCTCGGGCAGGCGCGCGCCCTGGAGATACCGCTTGAGCATGTTGATGACGCCTTTTTTTTGCGGCCGATCGGGCAGGAGGCCGATCAGAATGTCGTCCAGCGCATGGCGCAAGGCCCGGGGCAGCAGCCGGAAACAGCGGTTCAGCCGGCTGGCCTTGAACCGGTCGTAGCCCGCGAAGATCTCGTCGCCCCCCTCGCCGCTCAGGCAGACCGTGACCGCCTTGCGCGCCTGCTCGCACACCAGCATCAGCGGCACGCAGGAGAGATCCGTCATCGGCTCGTCCAGGTGCCAGAGCGCCTTCTCCACGTAGGCGGGTTTCAGGTCGTCCACCATCAGCACCTGGTGATCCGTGGCGAACCGGTCGGCCACGATCTTCGCGTAGTCCAGCTCGCTGAACGACTTGTCCGGGTAGCCGATCGTGAAGGTTCTCAACCGCCCCGGAATATGGCGCCGCATCATGGCGACCAGCGCGCTCGAGTCGAGCCCGCCGGACAGAAACACGCCCAGCGGCACATCGCTCACGAGATGGCTGGCGGTCGCCTCGTCCAGCAGCGCGCGCAGCCGCTCCACCGCGCCCTCAAAGGTGATCGCGGGGTCGGGCTTGAAGGAGAGATCCCACCAGGGTTCCACGCGAAAATCGCCCTTTTCCAGCACGATTCGGTGACCGGCCGGCAGCTTGTGGATGCCGGCAAACAGCGTCGCGGGCGCGGGCGTGAACTCGAAGCCGATATAATCGTAGAGCGCCTGGTCATCCAGTTCGCGCGGCACATCCGGATCCTCCAGGATAGCCTTGATCTCGGAGGCGAAACGGAGCCGGCCGCCGTGCCAATGGTAATACAGCGGCTTGATGCCGATCCGGTCTCGCGCCAGGAAAAGCCGGCCGCGGCTCCGGTCCCAGACGGCAAAGGCGAACATGCCGCGCAAATGATGAACCACATCGACGCCCCAGGCCTCGTAGCCGTGCAGGATGACCTCGGAATCCGCATTCCCGGTAAAGACGTGGCCGAGCGTTTCGAGCTGCGGCCTCAGCTCCCGGAAATTGTAGATCTCGCCGTTGAACACCAGCCAGACCGTGCGGTCCTCGTTTGCCATGGGCTGGTGTCCGTGCGCGCTCAGGTCGATGATGCTCAGACGCCGGAACGCCAGCGACACGCCCTCGTCCGTGTAGAAACCCTCGTCATCCGGGCCCCGGTGGCGGATCGTCGACGCCATGCGGGTCGCGAGCGCCGGGTCGTTCCAGTTGAATCCGCAGATGCCGCACATGCCCTTACTCTCCCATCCGAACCATTTTGGAAATCACCGGCGATCCCAGGCGGGCGGTCCAGCCCGCGCGGCGCGCCACCGCTTCAAGCCGTTCCGAAAGACCGCGGCGTTTCAGCATCCGATGAATCACCAGCGGCCAGAAAAACTGGCGGATTGCCGCCTCCTCCCGGAAACCCCGCGCCTCGAAGGCGTCAACCACCTCCCGGTGGCGGAACGGCCGCCAGCTTCGCGTATTGCCCTCGACCTTTTTTTTCATCCCGAAAAACAGCCCGGCTGCCCGGTGCAACCCCTCGTGCACGGGATATTCCACGATCACGGTCCGGCTCGCCACCCGGCACAGTTCCGCCACCAGGTCCGCCCAGCGGCCGCAGTGGGTCAGGAGCCGGATGCAGAGCGCGGCATCGAACGAGCGATCCGGGAACGGCAGCGCCGTCACGTCGCCGGACATGAACCGGCACCGCCCCGCGGCCACCAGGTCGGCGATCCGCCGGACGCAGACGGGATCGCTGCCGAGCACGGTGTAGGTCCTCCCCTCTTCCGCCAGCGGCCGCGCCAGTTGCCCGTGGCCGCCGCCGACCTCCAGGAGGGGGAGGCCGGGGGCGGGGCCCAGGAGCGTCCGAACGGCCCGGGCCTGAACGTCCAGAATCCATTCGCCGGTGGGGCCGGCGAAACGGGCGGCATAGCCGTCGGAGGCCGTCTCGATGTCGGCCGTCTCGCGCGGGACGTGTGGAGAATCCGGTTCCATGGAATCCCTTGAATAGCAAAAAACCGGCCCGGTCACAATACCATTCGCCTACCGTTTGGCGCCGATTATCGAGCGATTGCCGCGCATTGAGGCTTGTCGCTTCGCGCAAAACCCGTTACGGTATCGGCCACATGACACTCAAACGCCTGCTTGCGCTGTCCTTCCTGGCGACCGCCCTTGTCTGGCTGGTTTTTGCCTGGCCCTTGCCGCGCTACGCGGCCGAAGGCATCCCCTCCTCGGCCCACAACATCGAGCGGGGAAACGTCCGCCGCATGATCGTGGGCGACCACCTGCAGGCCCATTATTTCTACTGGCTGTTCAGCGACATGCTGGCCGGCAAGACCCCGTTTTTCGAAAACCGCTACGAATTCAACACGGGCAACGACGCCGAGCGCTATGCGCCCGGAATTTACAACATGCCCCTTTCCCTCGTCTACGCTGCCGTGCGACCGGTGGCGGGCCGCGCCTTCGCCTGGAATACCGTTCTTTTTCTCTCCCTCTGGCTCACCGTCGTATGGATCTGGCTCGCGCTGCGGGGGCTCCTCGACTCCACCTTGTTAACCGCCCTTGTCGCGGTTTCCGCCCTCGCGTTCCCCTTCCGCTGGGTCATGCTGTTCGGGGGCAGTCCCACCGGCCTGGCCATGATGTGGCCGGCCCTGCTCGCGTTCGGCTTAAGCCTGGCCGTACGGGAGGAGAAACCCATCGGCGGCCTGGTGGCCGCCCTCGCCCTGCTGGGCGCCTATATCCAGGACCGGCACGTCTTCTTCTTCAGCTTTCTCGCCGCGCCCGCCCTGGCGCTCCTGTTCCTGCTTCTGCGCGATACGCTTGCCTGGCGCCGGGCTGAGTTTTGGAAACCACTCGCGCTCGCGGCCATTCCTCTGGCCCTCACCACCCTCCTGCTCGGCGGACTCGCGGCCCGCGCGGCCCTGACCGGCTTTGCCGACACGTCTCTCGCCAGCGGTCGATCCCTCGACGAGGTGCGCCATTACGCCCCTCTCGCCCGGGGGCTCGTCACCTGGGGCGGCCGCGGACGGGATGCGCACATCTACCTCGGCTGGAGCTTTTTCGCCATTGCCCTCCTGCATCTCGTCATAGCCGCCAAAGCCTGGCCCGGCCGGACCGGGCGCGAGCGCCGGCGCTCCGTCGCCGGCATGCTTCTGTGGGCCGCCTGCGGCGGCGTCATCCTCCTGGCGCTCGGTCCGAACGGCCCCGGCGACGGCATCCTGTTCAACCTCATCCGCGCCCACGTGCCCGGTTTCAAAGCGTTGCGGCAGCCCGCCAAGATATTCTGCCTCCTCACCGTGCTGCTGCCGGCAGCCCTCGCCGTGGCCATCGCCGACATCCGGACCGCCGCCACGGGATTGCGCCGAGTCCGGGCTCTGACCGCGGCCCTGCCTCTCCTTCTACTCGGCGATTATGCCATGCAGATCCGGACCACCGTCTGTCTGCTCGACCACGACCAGCCCGCGTATGCCGCGGTTGCGGCGGACGCCGAGGCGGACGGCCTCCCGGCCCGCGCGGTCATCGTGCCGCTCTGGCCCGGCGACTCGGACTGGGCGTCCGTTTACCAGCACGATGTGTCCCTGTACCGGATTCGCATGCTGAACGGCTACCGACCCGTGGTGCCCAACGCCTACCGCGACGTGGTGCGCCAGTTTTCCTCCGTCAACGTCGGCGCGCTGAGCGATGCCCAGGCCGACGCCCTGCTCACGCGCGGGTTCCGCTACATCATCCTGCACGAAGACGCCTTTCCCGAAAAGGTCAGCAACTTCCCCGTCGCGTTCACCCGCAACCGCCTGCTTGCCAACCCCCGTCTCGCCCTGCTCCGCCAGGCCCAGACGGTCTGGGCGTTCAAAATACTCTCCTCGCCGCGCACCGCCGTTGCCGCGCCCGATTCCATGCTCCTGTTCCCCGCCCGTTTCTGGGAATTCGAAAAACTGACCCGCACCAACGTGACCATCCGAGCCGACCAGGCCGCCTGCAACGGGGAATATGCCGCGATTTCCGGGGACGGGTGGGTCAGCAACCGGGGCGTCCGCATCACCGGCCTGCCCGATCCCGCCCTGCTCCTGCGCCTGCGCGGCCACGGCACCCTGCTGATGAAGCCGTCCGCGCAGGAGCCCGCCATCCCGGCCGCGACCGTGGCAACCAACGTCTGGACCTGGTTCCGCTTCCCGCTTGATCCCACGCGCGAGACCGATCTCCAGCCGATGTTCACGGCCGGAACCGGCGAGGTTGAAGCCGACTTTGCCATGCTGATATCGGGGGAATGGACCGCGCCGGCGCCCGGGGTTCGGACCGTGTTTCAGGCCGACTGGTTTTTCCATGCGGGCTGGTCCGATCCCGCCACCGGAGCCGTGCACCTGAGGCCGGACTACGAACCGGCGGATACGATCTTCTACGGCCCCCGGCTGCCGTTCGCGCCGGGTCCGATCGCGATTGAACTCGAGGTGGAATCGCCGGCGGCCCCGGCCACCCCGTTGGGCCGGGTGGTGGTGGAGAATCGGGGGGCGGCGTGGGGGCCCTTCCCCGTGACCGCGGGGGAGCCGTTCCGGGTGGTGGTGACGCCGGACTCCGACCGGCCGCTCACCGTCAGGTTCCAATACCGGCGCCGCGCGCCCGTGACAATCCGCCGCGCCATCTTCACGCCGTTGGCGGCGCCACGGTCAACGGAACCGGAATGACCACGACTTTCCGGCCCCGGCCGAAGTCGGTCTTGACCTTGAGCCGACGGCCATCCCGCGCGGGAATGTAGATGCCGAGTTCGATCCGCACCTCGCCCGGAGCAACGTCCGCCGGTACGTTCACGATTTGATCCTCGACCAACACCGCATCCCCCGCGCGATCGGCTTCCTGGGGAACACTCGCCAGGAAAGGATGGTCTCCCTGAAAGACGATCGACTCGCCCGCCTTGAAATGCACAAAAACGACCAGCCCGTCCACGTCCGCGCGCGGCGGACAACGCCAATACAGTTTCAGATGAAAGGGGGCGCCAGCCGCCGGACTCGGCGCGCATGTGACGCCAAGCAACTCCAGCCCCCCCTCAAACCGGGCCGGCGCCGAAATCGCCGGTTTCCATGCCGCCTCGGCCAGCCGCCTGAATTCGGCGGCCTTTTGCGCTTCGCCCGATCCCTCGTAACACGCGGCCAGGGTCTGAAGCAGCGCGCGATTATCGGGATCAAGCAAAAGGGCCGATTGACCGAGCGCGATGCCATCCGCCCAGGCCTTCCGTTCAAGCAGGGCTTGCGCGCTCCGACAGGCGATGACCGCCCAGTCCCGGTCCCGCTCCAGCAAACAGCCGAAACCCGCCCAGCGTAAACACGGCGTGCGCGCGAGCGGCGACAGGGAAGCGCCCTCGGGAAAATCGAATAGCCGCCAGGGGCCGACCTCCGTTTCACGCAGGACGAGACCCCGTTTGGACAGGGCGCTCCGAGTCAGCTCCGCTTCACGCTGCCGAACGACAATCGCGGTTTTCTCGTCCATCGTCAGTTCCGCGGACAACACCTCGGTCTCGACTACATGGGGCGGAAGGGATAGTTGAACCTCGGTTCCGACCCGGGCATACAAGCCGTTGGCTTCCCACCGATCGGAATAGACCCGCGTGAGCGCCCGTTCCCGAATCACCTCCGCCAGCCGGTCCAATTCCTCTTTTCCAGGGCAAGCTGAAGCCGTTTCGTCCTCGGCAAAAACCTGAAGTTCCTGGATCCGGCAAGGCGCTTCGCGCGAGAGGGGGGCCACCCGAAGCCGGAGGCGCGCGGTCTCCACGGAATCGAAGCGGTATTCCAGGCGATACGCGGCTTCGCCCCAATAAAACCGGGGGCCGGACCAGTAAAAACGGGTGACGGGCGAAACAGGCAGGACGGTCATCCAACGCCTGGAGGCCTCGTTCCACGCCTCCACGCCGACCGTGTGCGGATAGGCGCCCCCTTCACTGATCAGCCTCACCCCAACCAGGCGCCGCGGCGTGACGAGCCGGACTTGCATCAGGGCGCTCCCCTTCAGCCCGGGAAGAGCCGTCCATCCGGTTCGAGTGGACCCGTCTCGGAGTTCACCCGCCAGGTCCGGGCGGCCCGGGGCGGAAATCGATGCGATTTCGGAATCCCGCAGCAGTTGCCAGCCGTCGGAAGGGGGGCGGGCGTCGTAATGAACGGTCATGCCGTGCACGCCGGCCGTCCTGGCCGTGGCCCGGGTGGCGGCTAAAAAGGAGGGGAAGCCCATCAGGGAGTTGAGCACGGCCGGATGCTCCGCCTGCTCCAGCGCCCGCGCATATCCCGGCACTCGTTCCCGGGACAAGGGGGAAAACACGAATTCCTCGTTCAACAGAAAGTTCAGCCCGTGGTTGGCCCGCCGGACTTGATACGCGGCATAGAGATGCGTAATTTTCCGTTCCCTGAGAATGCCGGCAAACTCCCGCGCCACGGGCATGAAAGACTCGGTTTTCCGCCGCTCGGTCAAATAGTGGGGCAGTTCGACGGCCTGAAGCGTTAGCAAGGCGGCCAGGGGAAGCCATCCAAGCCCCCACCGAACCCGGGCCGTCAACCAGGCCGTCGCCGCTCCGGCCAGCACGCCCAGCACGGGAATCAACATCATCCCGTACCGGGGGGCCGGGGAATAGGCGAAGCGCGACTGACCGAACAGGACGGAATAGATGAGCACATAGAGAAAGGCGGCGGAAAGGCCAAGGACCTCCCCTCGCGCCCGGCCACGCCGCGCCGCCCGCAACCGGGCAAACGCCAGGGCCGCCAGCAAGGCCAGCAGCGCCCCAATCGCAATCCGCAAAACCGGCCAGTAAGAGAACAGTCCAAACACGTCCGGGATCAGCCGAAGGTAGAAAATCTTCAGGCCCTCTACGAGGGATGGACGCCCGTACGTCTTCACCATGTCGAACGTTTGCCAGTGGTGGCGGACATTCCAGATCCACAGCGGCAGACTGCCCAGGAAAAAGCCCGCCGCGCACGTAACCAGCCGAAGGGTGAATAGACGGAGCCGCATCACGGCGAGGAACAGAAGCGCGCTCGTGAGGAACGCCGGAATCAACAGGGGCGACTGCCACCACCCCAGCCCGGCCACGACGCCCAGGAGAAGAAAATGCGCATGGGAATTCTTCTCGCCGCGCAGTTCCCGGGCCAGCATGCGCAACGACAACACCAGGACGGCGCAGGTCAACAGGGGGATGGCCGCATACCCGCCATCCGCCCAACTCTCCATCTGGAAATACTGGGGCGGGCCAATGGCGCAGAACGCCAGCGCGGCCAGGCCGGCTGTCCGCCCCGCCACGCCGCGGCCCCAGAGGTAAACGAGCGGCAGGAAGGCGAAGGCCACGACGGCTGTGCCCATGTTGATCCAGAACCCGTTGAGGCCGAACAAGGTGCACAGGGCCACGCTGATGACGGGTTCGATGGACCCCATGTAGGGCAATCCATAGAAAAAGACGAGAAAGCCCTTTCCCTCCAGCATGTGCTTGACCATCAGGCAGATGATGCCGTGATCGGAGGTATGGGCAAATTCGTAAACCCAGGCACCCCATACACGCATGGCCAATCCCAGAACCAGGAGGCCCGCGAGCAACGCCGCCGGCCAACGGCTGCCGGCCGTTCCGCCCGTGGGTATGGCGATTTTCAGTTGCATCTATCGTGTTCTATAACAAAAAAAGCGCCCGTTCAACACCATTCTCCGGGACCCGCTACGCGACCCACTGCCCGTGGGCATACAGGAAGAGGAAATAGCGTTGCATCAGCAGCCAATAGCCCATGGCCGCCAGGCCGGCCGCGAGCAACCCATAGCGCAGAAGCCCGCCTTTGCCCGGCGGGCATGCACGGACCAGCATGAAGAAGCCGATCAACCAACAGACATGGACGGGGAGGGTGTAGCGGATCATGCTGTTAAAGTTGATCGACGCGAGGCCGCTGACCGAGATGTAGAACATCAGGGTGGCGGCGCCATAAAACGGAAGCCGGTCGCGAAAGCCTTTGACCCCGCGGAAACCGGCGACCGCCTCAGTCACAGCCGTTCCCAGGAGCAGCGCGAGGGTAAGGCTGGTCGCGATCCGGCTGGCTTCCCGGGGGTTGAACTTCCACGGCGCCCACTCGGTCGCGGTCCAGTGCGACCAGTTTGCCGGCTCGAACACGGCCAGGTAATCGGGCGTGAGGTTCCACCCGACATTTTGAGTTTGCAGGTAGAGATCCCAATGCCCCCATCGCAATTGGCAGAACAAAAAGAAACCCGCAATGCCCGCCAGACTGGCCAGCGCGATGAAAATCTGTTTGCCCAGCGCCCGCCACGCCTGGCAGCGGTTTTCGGTAAAGAAAAGGGCGACGGCCGAATGGGCAACCCCGATGAACGCCAGCGGCGCGCCGACAATGCGCGTGGCGGTCATGACCATGCCGGCGCCGCCCGCCAGAAGGAAGGACGGCGTGGGGCGCGTGACGGCCCACAGGAAGGCCAACAGCATCGAAAGGAAAAGGGATTCGGAATAACCGGCTTGAAGATAGAATGCCGCGGGATGCGCAAGCACGGCCAGTCCGAGAAAAAGCAACGCCGCCGGCGAACGGGTCGCGCGCAGCACAACCCCGAAAAACAGGCTCCAGAATACTAGGGCGAATCCCTGGGCCGTCAACAAAAGCGCAAACCCCGGCGGCATGCGCAAAACACGGGAGACCAGCCGGGCCAGCATCGGATAGCCGGGAAAAAACGCGACATTGGCAACCTTGCGCTTCCACTTGACGGGCGGAATGGTGCTGACATACCCGACCGTCGCGATATGTTCATACCAAACGCTGTCCCATTGATTCAAGGCTTGGTAGGCCGCCGGAAGGGAACGATGGCCGGAGGCCAGAAGGCAGGCGGCGAGTTGGAGCAGGCTGAACGCGCAACCCAGCGAAATGGCGATGATCAAGGTCCGCCGGCAAGAACGGCCTGGTTCGCCTTGGCTGCTCATAACGGAATAAGCGAATGCATGGGCAAAATACTGCTTGAAGTAAAAGAAAGAGTCAAGGCCGGCAAGCGGGATCCGGTTCAGCGCGGTTCCGGCGATAGGGATGGACGGGTAGATCGTGACCCCCCTTGGGGTTGAAGGCGGGAGTATAAT
>CAZSUH010000031.1:27756-28320 GCA_964609905.1 uncultured Verrucomicrobiota bacterium | reverse complement strand
GCGGCCCCGCGCCCCCTCTTCCCGCGCGCTTCGCGCCCAATCTCTTATTCGTGTGCCTTCGTGTCCATTCGTGGTTTGCCTTACAATACAACCCTTTTCCATTCCAGCCTGGCATGCTTAAAGTTCAAAATTATCCCAACCCGAAATCCTGTAATTTTCAAATAATTCATCATCTGTCCCATCTCGTGATCGCCAATGCGTTCGAGCACTTTTGTGTCGACCACAATTCGATCGAAGACGATCAAATCCGGAATATATTCCCCGACCGGCGTCCCTTTGTAATGCACCACGTAGCGCGGCTGTTGCCGACATAAGACTTCCCTTAATCGCAGTTCTACAATAAGTGCGTTTTCGTAAGGCTTCTCGGTCAAGCCATGCCCAAGCACATTCAACACTTCCATCGCCGCGCCCGCTACAACGAACACTTCCTGCCTATGCAACAGCTCATGATGCTCCGACATAAATACTCCTCTCATGTATATTTTCGAGCCGTTTACGTCTTCCCTCTTCCCGCGTGCTTCGCGCCTAATCTCATATTCGTGTGTCTTCGTGTCCATTCGTGGT
>CAZSUH010000031.1:0-27656 GCA_964609905.1 uncultured Verrucomicrobiota bacterium | reverse complement strand
TGTCTTCTTCTCCCTCCCCAGCCCGTCCTTCAATCGAACCACGAATAGACACAAACTAACACGAATGCCTGGCATGCCTGTTTTGCGGGGCTGTTTGTTTTGCGGGGCGGCCCCGCGCCACCTCTTCCCGCGCGCTTCGCACCCAATCTCTTATTCGTGTGTCTTCGTGTCCATTCGTGGTTGTCTTCTTCTCCCTCCCCAGCCCGTCCTTCAATCGAACCACGAATAGACACAAATTAACACGAATGCCTGGCATCTCTGTTTTGCAGGGCTGCTTGTTTTTGCGGGGCGGCCCCGCGCCCCCTCTTCCCGCGCGCTTCGCGCCCAATCTCTTATTCGTGTGTCTTCGTGTCCATTCGTGGTTGTCTTTTCTCACACCCACAACTGCCGGTCCAGGGTCCGGTACTGGATCGCCTCGGACACATGCTGGGGCTGGATCGTCTCCTCCCCCGCCAGGTCGGCGATCGTGCGCGACACCTTCAGAATCCGGTCGTACGCCCGCGCGCTGAAGTGCAGCTCCGCGATCGCCGCCCGCAGGATCTCCTGCGCCGGCGGCGCCAGCTTGCAGAATGCCTGGATCTCTTTCGGCCGCATCTGCGCGTTGCAGTGGATCCCCCGGCCTTTGAACCGCTCCCGCTGCACCCCCCGCGCTTTCATCACCCGCCCCCGGATCACCGCCGAACTCTCGCCCTTCTTCACCGACGCCAGATCCGCATACGACACCGTCGGCACCTCCACGTGCAGATCGATCCGGTCCAGCAGCGGGCCCGAAATCTTGTTCCGGTAATGCTGGATCTGCTGGTTGCTGCACCGGCACTCCCGCTTGGCATCCCCGTAATGGCCGCACGGACACGGATTCATCGCGGCGATCAGCATGAAGCTGCACGGAAACGTGACCGTGGCCGCCGCGCGCGAGATCGTCACTTCCCCGTCCTCCAGCGGCTGGCGCATCACCTCCAGCACGTTGCGATGAAATTCCGGCAGTTCGTCCAGAAACAGCACGCCCCGGTGGGCCAGGCTCACCTCGCCCGGCACCGGATGCGCCCCGCCGCCCAGCAGCCCCGCGTCGGAGATCGTGTGATGCGGCGCGCGGAACGGCCGGCGCGCGATCAGCGCCTGGTGTGCCGGCAGGATGCCCGCGATGCTGTGTATCTTCGTGGTCTCCAGCGCCTCCTCCAGCGTGAGCGGCGGGAGAATGCCCGGCAGCCGACGGGCCAGCATGGTCTTCCCGGTCCCCGGCGGACCGATTACGAGCGAGGCATGGTTCCCCGCCACGCAAATCTCCATGCCCCGTTTCGCGAACTCCTGGCCCTTGACGTCCTCGAAGTCCTCGAATTCGGAACAGTCGTTTTCCAGCAGCCCGGCGGCTTCCACCCGGTAGGGCGTCAGGGAATAGGCGCCGGAGAGAAAATCGGCCGCCTCACGCAGCGTGCGCACGGGATAAATTTCCAGCCCCTCCACCACGGCCGCCTCGTCGGCATTGTCGGCGGGCACGATGAACCCCTTGAATCCCTCGCGCTTCACCCGCAGGGCGATGGGCAGCACGCCCTTGACCTTGCGGACCTCCCCGCTCAGGGCCAGTTCGCCGATCAGCGCATACCGGGCCAGCACGGCGGGATCCAGGTCGTCCTCCTTGGCCGCGAGCAGGCCCATGGCGATGGGCAGGTCGAAGCAGGGGCCTTCCTTGCGGATGTCGGCCGGCGCCAGGTTGACCGTGATCTTGCCGATGTGGAGCTTGAACCCCGAGTTGGTAAGGGCGGTGAGGACGCGGTCCTTGGACTCCTTGACCGCGGTGTCGGGCAGACCGACGAGGATCATGGAGGGATCGCCGCGGCCCGCGTTGACTTCGATTTCGACCGGATAGGCCTCGACGCCGCAGACGGCGCCCGAGATGACTTTGGCCAGCATAAAAAATCCCCGTGTGCAAGCACGCGGGGATCGTGGTGGAATGTCTGACGGTCTATGTACCGTATTCGGCTCGGGCAACGCAAGGTTTAATTGTGGCGCCGGGACATTCCGGAACATTCGGATATTCCAAAGCCCGCTGCTTGACAACGCCGCGCTTGACAACGCCGGCCCGGATATGGCAAAAGGAAAGATTTTAGAGCGCGTTTTCCGGGACTCACCCTTCTCAAACAGGGTTGTTTGCGCGTGAGCCGGAAACACAACCGAAATGAGAGCCGTGTCATGATTATTGGTGTTCCGAAAGAAATTATGCCGGGTGAAAACCGCGTTTCCGCCACTCCCGAAACGGTCGGCCGGATGGTGAAAGCCGGACATCGCGTTCTGGTTGAAACGGGCGCCGGCCTGGGCGCCTTTTATGCCGATGACGCGTATGCGGCGGCAGGCGCCAACCTCATCACCGGCCCGCAGGACATCTTTGAGCAAGCCGATGTCGTTTTAAAAGTCAAAGAACCCCAGTTCAACCAGTCCCTTCAGAAGCATGAAATCGACATGATGCATGCCGGACAGGCTCTGATCACGTTTCTCCATCCCGCCGCTCCCGGCAACCACGCCATGATCCGACAAATGGCGGAAAAAAAGATCGTCGGCCTGACACTGGACAGTATTCCCCGAATCAGCCGGGCTCAAAGCATGGATGCGTTGTCATCCATGAGCGTCTGCGCCGGATACAAAGGCATGATGATGGCCTGCAACGATATCGCCCAGTTCATGCCCATGGTCAGCAGCGCCGTCGGCGTTTTAAAACCGTCCACCGTGCTCGTCATCGGCGTCGGCGTGGCCGGCTTGCGGGCCGTGGCCACCGCCAAATCGCTCGGCGCGGTCGTGTATGCCGCGGATATCCGCCCGGAGGCCAACGAACAGGCGATGTCGTTGGGAGCCAAGATTGTGGATATGGGCGTGCCGAAGGAACTGGCGGTCAGCCCGGACGGCAAACACGCCAACCCGCTCCCGGAGGAGTGGCTGCTCAAAGAACGGGAAAACCTGAAGGAACTCGTCAAAAAGGCGGATATTATTTTCTGCAGCGCCCTGGTTTTCGGGCAACTGGCTCCGATCCTGTTGACGGAGGAAATGGTCAAATCGATGAAACCCGGAAGCTGCATCGTCGACATCTCCATCGACCAGGGCGGAAACTGCGCCCTCACCAGCCCCGGCATCCGCGCCGTCAAACACGGGGTGGTCATCGAAGGAATCAAGAATATTCCGGGCATGCTGCCCGCGAGCTCCACCTGGATGTTTGCGCTCAACATATTCAACCTGCTGACGCATATGACCAGGAACGGCCGCTTGGAACTGGATCTCTCGGATGAGATCGTGTCCTCGATCCTCGTCACCAACGCCAAGGGCGAACTGGTCCACAAGGGTGCCCGACTGGCCATGGGACTCTAACGCTCCCACGCGCGCGGCATCGAACAAACAGAGGTACGCACGATGACGGTTACACAGGGTATTTTACTGGCGGTGTTCGTGGTGTCCACCGGCGTCGGCTATGTGCTGATCAAGAATGTGCCGAGCTTGTTGCACACCCCCTTGATGTCGGGCATGAACGCCCTGTCCGGGGTGACGGTTCTCGGCGCCTTGAGCGCCACGGCGATCGCGCTCTCGTCCCCTGAGCGCACGCACACGGCGCTCGGCTCCATTTTCGGCGGGCTCGCGATTGTCCTGGCGACGATCAACGTCGTCGGCGGCTTCGCCGTCACCGACCGGATGCTGAAGATGTTCTCCAAGAAGGGGGCATCATGAAGGGCCTGCTGTCTGTTCTGAACGATACCGGCGCTCCGGTTCTTTCCACCGGGGCCTACTACGCCGTCTGTTCCGGTCTCGTGATCGCCGTAATGGCCGGCATTTTCCTGATGAGCAAGGTCGAAAAAGCATTGCTCGGAAACCGGCTCAGCGCGGTGGCGATGGCCCTGGCCATCGGGGTGACCCTGGTTTACAAACAGATTGTATCGACCGGAGCTTTATTCGCCTACATGGCGGCCGGCGCCATCCTCGGGCTGATCTGGGCGAAACGGGCCAAGATGATCCAGATGCCGCAGATTGTCGCCCTTTTGAACGGCTTCGGCGGAGCGGCGAGCGCCGTGGTGGCGGTCTTCGCCTTGCACGGCATCGGCGCCGGCGCCGATTCGTTCAGCCGCCTGACGTCCGCGCTGGCCCTGGCGGTCGGCGCCGTCACGTTCACGGGCAGCCTGGTGGCCGCCGGCAAACTCCACAACCTGTTGCCGCCGAAACCGGTCGTCCTGCCCAGCCATGAACGGTGGACCCTTCTCGCGCTCGTTCTGACCGTCGCCGGCATGTTGCTTTCCGTGAACTCCCGCCTCAGCGTCGGCGCCGTCAGCACGGCCGTGCTGGTCTGCGCCTCGGCGTTCGGCGTGATTTTCAGCATCAAAGTCGGGGGCGCGGATATGCCGATCACCATTTCCCTGCTCAACAGTTTCAGCGGCGTCGCCGGCGCGGTTGCCGGCCTGGCTGTCGGCGACGTGCTGCTGGTGTCGGTCGGCGGGATTGTGGGCGCGTCCGGATTGTTGCTGACCCAGATTATGTGCAAGGCCATGAACCGAAGCCTGCCCGATATCTTTCTGGGCAAAACCACCACCCGCGCCACGGCCGCGCCCGGGCCGGCTCCAGCCAAGGCGGAGCCGGTCCAAACGGCGGCGACCCCGGATGTGATTCCGGCGCTGAAACGCGCCCGAAACGTGATCATCGTTCCCGGTTACGGAATGGCCATCGCGCAGGCCCAGCATCTGGTCAAGAAACTGGCCGACAAGCTGACCGCGAACGGCGCCACCGTCAAGTACGCCATTCATCCGGTGGCGGGACGAATGCCGGGACATATGAATGTCCTGTTGTGCGAAGCCAACGTGGACTACGAAGATCTGCATGAAATGGATGCGATCAATCCCGAATTTGAAAACGCGGACGTCACGGTTGTCGTCGGCGCCAACGATGTGCTCAATCCGGCCGCGCGGGAAGCGGAAGGAACGCCCATCTACGGGATGCCGATCCTGAATGTCGACGCGTGCAAAACGATCCTGATTTTCAACTACGATCGAAAGCCCGGTTATGCCGGCGTGCCCAATCCGATTTTCGCCCGGACCGAAGGCGTGTACCTGGAACTCGGGAATGCCGCGGAAACGCTCCAGAAGGTGCTGGATCGGCTGTAAAGGCGCGGAGCACGGTTCGGGAAAAGGAGTCACGACCATGACATGGCGATGGGAAGAGATGACGGCGCCGGATTTCTCCCGGGCGGTGAAAGCAAGCGGCGGAGTCTGCCTCGTGCCGCTGGGTGTCATTGAAAAGCACGGTGATCACCTGCCCCTCGGCACGGACATGTTCGCCATCCACCGGGTGGCGGAACTGGCGGCCGAGCGCGAGCCCGCCGTGATCTTTCCGCCCTACTATTTCACGCAAATCCACGAGGCCAAGCATTGCCCCGGGACCATTGCGATCAAGAACCGGCTCATGTTCGACCTGCTCGAGAATGCCTGCGACGAGATCGGCCGGAACGGGTTGACCAAGATCATTCTCGTCAACGGCCATGGCGGCAACGGTTGGCTCCCCCATTTCACGCACAGCATGATGTTGGAACAGCGCAAGCCGTATCTCCTCTACCTGATCGGCCTGGAACACTACTACTATCCGGTCAGCAATGCCTCGTTCAAGAGCCTGTTCCCGAACCTCGATCAGGGCGGCCATGGCGACGGACAGGAAACGAGCGAGATACTGAACTCGCGGCCCGACACCGTGCGCCTGGAGGCGGCCGGAGAACCGGGGTTGCCGCTGAAGCGGTTGAAACATCTGCCGCCGGTTTACACGGCCATGCAATGGTATGCGGACTACCCCGACCACTATGCGGGCGACGGCCGCAAGCATGACCGCAAGGCCGGCGCCATGCTCATGGAAATGCAGGCGGAAAAGATCGCGGCCATCATCAAGGCGGTCCGCCTCGATACCGAGGTCGGCCGGTTGACGGCGGAGTTCCATGACCGCGCCGCATCGATCGGAGGGTCCTAAGGCCGGGCTTTGTCCGACACTTCCCGCTGATGCCGCACGATGCGGCCTTCGGCCAGATAGATGACATCTTCGGCGATGTTTGTCGCATGATCCGCGATCCGCTCCAGGTGACGACTGATCGACAGGATCTGCTGAAGGGCGTCAAACCAGGCCGGCTCCTTTATCACGGCGTCCCGGACCTGCACATAGATCTCATGGTTCAGGTTGTCCACCTCCCCGTCAGCCGCGCAAACCGCGCGGGCCGCGGCGCCATCCAGCGTCACAAAGGCATCGAGCGCCTGTTTCAACATGGTCCGCGCCTTCTCCGCCATCAGTCCCAGCCGAAACCCCGCGGACGGCGCCTGTTTTTCGCATAACGCCAGGCTCCGCTCGGCGATGTGTACGGCCAGGTCCCCGATTCGCTCCAAGTCCTGGTTGATCTTCAACACGGCGATGATGTACCGCAGATCGCCCGCCACCGGCTGGTAGAGCGCCAGCAGCTTGAGGCACTCCTCCTCCACGTCCACTTCGAGGCTGTTCGTGCGCATCTCGCGGTCAATGACATCGCGCGCCAGACGGCCATCACGCCCCTCCATCGCGCACACGGCGGCGGCCAGATCCGTTTCCACTTCCGCGCACAACGCCAGTATCCGCTTTTTGAGGTTTTCGATTTCCCGCTGCAGATGCGCTTTCATCGGTTTCTCCTTCCCGGCCCGCTTCAGCCGAAGCGGCCCGTGATGTAATCCTCGGTCCGTTTATCCCTCGGTTTGGTGAAAATCCCGAGCGTCTCGCCGAACTCGACCAGTTCCCCCAGCAGCATGTAGGCGGACGCGTCGGATATGCGCGCCGCCTGCTGCATGTTGTGCGTCACGATGACGATCGTGTAGGACGTCCGGAGGTTCAGCATCAGCTCCTCGATCTTCGCGGTCGAGATCGGATCCAGCGCCGAACACGGTTCGTCCATCAGGATCACCTCGGGCTCCACCGCCAACAGCCGCGCCACGCACAACCGCTGCTGCTGGTCCAGCGGCAGACCGAGCGCCGGCGCATCCAGCCTGTCCTTCACCTGGTCCCACAACCACGCGGCCCGCAGGCTCTTCTCCACGATCCCGTCCCGCACCCGGCGGTCCCGCTCACCGGCGACGCGCAGCCCGAACGTCACGTTGTCGCGCACCGAGAGCGGAAAGGGATTGGGCCGCTGAAACACCATCCCGACCTTGGCGCGCAGGCCGCAGGTGTCCACCCCGCGCCCGTAAATATCCCGCCCGTCGATCCGGACCGAACCCGTGATCCGGCAGCCCGGCACCAGGTCGTTCATCCGGTTCAGCACGCGCAAGAGGGTCGATTTGCCGCAACCCGACGGGCCGATCAGCGCCGTGATCTTCCGCGGCTCGATCGCCAGGTTCACGCCTTTCAACGCCTGGAACGCCCCGTAGAACAGGTCCAATCCCTCGATTTGGATCACATGCTCCGTCATCCGAACCTCCCGCTGATGTAGTCGTTGGTCCGGGAATCGTGCGGGGAGGTGAAGATCTGGGCCGTCGGACCGGCTTCGATCACCTCTCCCATGAGAAAGAAAACGGTCCGGTCGGCCACCCGCGCCGCCTGCTTGGTGTTGTTGGTGACCAGGACGATGGTATACTCGCTTTTCAACGTGATCAGGGCCTCCTCGATCTTCGCGGTCGAGACGGGGTCCAGCCCCGAGCAGGGCTCGTCCAGCAGGACCACTTCCGGCTCCATGGCCAGCGTCCGCGCCAGGCACAACCGCTGCTGCTGGCCGCCCGACAGCCGCAGGCCGGACATGCCCAGCCGGTCCTTGACCTCGTCCCACAGGAACGCGGCCCGGAGACTGCTCTCCACGAGTTCGTCCAGCCGCGCCCGCTTCCGGATTCCCGAGAGGCGGGGGCCGTAGGTGACGTTCTCGGCGATGCTCATCGGCAGCGGCACCGGCAGGGCGAACACCATGCCCACCCGCTTGCGGAGTTTCACGATATCGGCGTCCGGCGCATAGATGTCGGCTCCGTCCAGCAACACCCGTCCCGTAACCCGGCAAGACGGGGTCAGGTCGTTCAGCCGGTTCAACGTGCGCAGAAACGCGCTTTTGCCCGAACCCGCCGGCCCGATCGCCCCCAGGATGCGGCGCGCCGGCACGTCCAGGCTGACGCCCCGCAGCGCAGGCACGTCGCCGAAGCGCACGTCCAGGTCCCGCACGGTGAATTTGAGCGCGTCGCTCATCGGCTCCTCTTCGCGATAAACCGGTGCATGCTCCAATACGCGGCCGCGTTCAGCGCCAGCACCGACAGGATCAACACCGCGGCGGTGCCGTAGGCGTTCTCGGTGGAAATGCCCTCCCGGGCCAGGGTGTAAAAGTGAACGGCCATGGTCCGCACGGAATCGAACGGCGACCGGGGCAGCCGAAGGGCTGCGCCCGCTGTTAAAAACACCGCCGCCGTCTCGCCCACACAACGCCCCACGCTCAGCATGATGCCCGTCACGATGCCGGGCAGGGCGTTCGGCAACACCACCTTCCACACCGTCTCCCACCGCGTGGCGCCCAGGGAGTAGCTCACCTCCCGGTAACTGGCGGGCACCGCCTTGATCGCCTCCTCGGACGTCCGGATGATCGTGGGCAGCACCATGATCGCCAGGGTCAGGGCTCCCGACAGGATCGACCAGCCGAACCGCAGGATGACCACGAAAAAGATATAGCCGAAAAGACCGAAAATGATCGACGGAATGCCCGCCAGGCAGTCCGTTCCGAACCGGATCGCGCTCGTCGCCCGGCCCGGCCGCGTGTATTCCGTCAGATAGATCGCCGTGCCCACGCCCGCCGGCAGCGCGAGCACGAGCGCCGCCAGCGGCAGGATCAGGGTGCCCACGATCGTCGGGAAAATGCCCCCGGCTTTCCCCATCTCCCGCGGCGCATCCAGCAGGAAATCGAGGCTGAGCACCGGAAGCCCCCGGCCCAGGATGAACACGATCACGAACACCAGCGCGGCCAGCGTGAGCGCCGTCGCGCCGCCGAGCAGCGCCACCGCGATGGTTTGTGTCGTTTTCGGGGACACTTTCACGCTTTGCCGCCCCCTTTCCGCATCGCCGCCAGGGCCAGGCTGTTCAGGATCATGATCACGACAAACAGCACGATGCCCGTGGCAAACAGCGCCTGCCGGTGCAGCCCCGTGGCCATGCCCATCTCCAGGGCGATGTTGGCCGTCAGCGTCCGCACCGAGTCCAGCGGGGAATGCGGAACCCCCACCGCGTTGCCGGCCACCATGATAACCGCCATGGTCTCGCCCAGCGCGCGGCCCATGCCCAGGATCACCCCGGCCACGATGCCCGACCGGGCCGCCTTGAGCGTGACCATGTGGACGCTCTGCCACCGGGTGGCGCCCAGCGCCAGCGCCCCCTCCCGGTAGGACGGGGGCACGCTCGCGATCGCATCCGTGGAGATGCTGATCACCGTCGGCAGAATCATCACCCCCAGAATCACCGACGCCGCCAGCAGGGAAAGGCCCGGCCCGCCCAGGTGCGTCCGGATCAGCGGCGCCACCACCATGACGCCGATGAACCCGTAGACCACCGAGGGGATTCCGGCCAGCAGCTCGATCATCGGCTTAATCACCCGCATGACCCCGACGGGCACGAACTCGTTCAGGAAAATCGCGCCCGCAATGCCCAGCGGCGCGCCCACCAGCATGGCGCCCAGCGTCACCCAGAGCGACGAGACGATCATCGGATAAATGCCGAACCGGCCCGCCGTCGGGTTCCAGTCGGAGGAAAACAGGAATTCGCGAAACCCAACCTTGACCAGAAACGGCGCGCCCTCCTTGACAATGAAGACCGCGATCAGCAACAGGCTGGTCAACGCCGTAAAGGCCAGCGCCATCAGCGTCCGCCGCACCCATTTTTCGCGCGTCTGTTCCATGGCCCCTTCCGTCTCCGCCGTTCGGTTCAGCGCGCCGGCAGCAGGCCGTCCTGCTTGATCGTCTCCTGGCCCTCGGCCGACAGAATATAGTCGATGAATGTTTTGGCCAGTCCCGCCGGTTCGCCCCGGGAGAGCAGGAAAACCGGTCGAACCAGTTTGTAGGCGCCGGATACAATGGCCGCTTCCGTGCAATCCGCTCCGTCCACCGGCACGGCCTTCACCTTTTCGTTCAACAGACCGTGGGACAGATAGCCGATCGCGTCCGCATCGTTCGCCACCGTCTCCCGGATGGTGCCGTTGGAGTCCTGGATGATCGCTTTCTTGAACAGGTCGACCCCGCCAACGATCTGCTCGAAGGAACTGCGCGTTCCCGACCCCGCCTCGCGCGATACCACCCGGATCGGGCGATCCGCCCGCCCGCCTCGCTCCAGTTCCGGATCGTGCCATTGAAAATCCCGCGCACCTGTTCCGTGGTCAGCCCCGGAACGCCGTTCGCCGGGTTCACGACGATCGCGATCCCGTCCCGCGCCACCGTCGCGCTGGACAGTTCCGCCGCCTCGGGCGGAAGCGTCACCAGGTCCGCCATCCCGATCTCGGCCGTGCCGGACAACGCCGACTGGATGCCCAACGCGGAGCCGCCTCCCTGCACGGTGATGGACACATCCGGCCGGCTGGTCATGAACTGCTCCGCCAGCTTTTCGGCGAACGGCTGAAACGCCGTGGAACCGGCCACGGTGATCGAATTCTCCGCCGGCCGCCCGCAGCCGCTCGCGAAAATTAAAACCGACAGTCCCAGCGCCGCGCCCAGCTTAACCGGATCCATATAACTCCTCCTCGTCGTTTCGCAACTCCCGTGCCTGTTCCAGTCGAATCGGACCTCGATTCCGGTTCGAGTAATTGACACTTTCGCACGGTCCTGTTGGACGGATATGAGGGAATTGTTAGATTTGTGTTAGACTCCGGAACGGGGCAGGCTGAGGATGAACTCCGATCCCAAGCCCGGCGTGCTGGTTACGCCCACCTCGCCGCCATGGGCCAGCGCGATGTGCTTGACGATGGCCAACCCAAGCCCCGTGCCGCCCAGCTTGCGGCTGCGGGCGTTATCGGCCCGGTAAAATCGTTCGAACAGGCGGGACAAATGCTTCTTCTCGATCCCACACCCCCGGTCGCGCACCCGAATCACAACCCGGCCGCCCTCGTCTTCCGCGGCCACGGTCACCTCGGCGCCTTCCTCGCTGTATTTGATCGCGTTGTCGAGCAGGTTGACCAGCGCCTGCTCCATGAGCGAGCCGGCCATCGCGGCTTCCAACTCCTCCGGGCAGACGACCGTCACGCGGATGTTGCGGCTTGCGGCAATCGCTTCGCAAGCCCGCACGGCACCCCCGATCACCCCGGCCACGGCCTGCCGTTCCAGCGCCAGCTTTTCCCGCTCCGAGGCATGCTCCAGCCGCGACAGGGTCAGCATGTCTTCCACCAGCATCTCCAACCGGCGGGCATGCGTTTCGATGATGCCCGCGAACCGGCGCGCCGCCGCCGGATCGTCCGCCGCGCTCTCCACCAGCGTTTCCGCGAAACCGCGGATGGCGGTGATCGGCGTGCGCAATTCATGAGAGGCATTCGACACGAACTCGCTTCGCACCGTTTCGAGCCGGCGAAGGCGCGTGATGTCGTTGAGCACCACCACGATCCCGATCCGCTTTTCCCCTTCCCCCATCAGCGGCGCGGCACGTAACTGCAGGTTGACCTCCTCCCCGTCCTGAAGCGTCAGTTCCCCCTCCAGGGCCGCGTCCGCGGACAGGGCCTCGGTGACGAACCGGTGCAGTTCGGGATTGCGAACCACCTCCAGCAGCGATCGGTCCGCGGCCCTCCCCGCCTCCACGCCGAGCAGACGGGCCGCGGCGGCATTGATGCCGATGATCTTCTGATCCGGGTCCAGCGCCAGCACGCCTTCGTTCATGCTCGCGAGCACGGCCTCGCGCTCCCGGCGCTGGCGGGTTTCCGTCCGGATCCGCTCGTCGAGCTGGCCGGCCATCCGGTTCAGTTCGTCGGCCAGGTTGGCCAGCTCCAGGGAATCCGGGACCGTCACGCGGGTCTTCAAATTGCCCTCCGCAAAGCGCCGGGCCCCTTTTTCCATCTCCTCCAGCGGCTCGGTCAGCAGGCGCGACACAAACAGGCCGATGCCGATCGATACCAGGCCGGTAAGCAGGCCCATGACCAGGATCCGGAAGGTGGCCGTCAGCGCCACGCCATGCACCGAGTCCACCGTAAAGGCCGCGCGAACCACCGCCTCCACCGCTCCGTCTTTCCTCAGCGGAACCGCCGCATACATCTGCAGCGTTCGCAGCGTGTCGCTGTACCGCACGCTCAGCCCCGTGCGGCCGTTTTTCGCCTCCCGCACCTCGGGCCGGTCGGCGTGGTTTTCCATGCGGGCGGGTTCTTCGATCGAATCGCCCAGCACCACGCCGTCCAGGCCGATCACGGTAAACCGGGTTTTCAGGGAGGCATCCCCCTGGCCCGCGGGTGCCATCTGCTTGCAGTACCGGTCCACCTCCGCGTTGCCCTGCCCGAAAGCCGGCTCCAGTCCAAGCCGGAACAGTTCAACCCGGGCCAGCAGGTCCGCGCGGGTGCGCTCCAGGTGGAAATCCTCCACCACTTTCCAGGTGACGCCCACGACCAGCGCCAGGGGCGCCAGGGTGACGAACAGGAACCAGGGGAACAGTTGGGAAAAAAGGCGTTTGCGTGCCATGCCTACTCCTGGAATCGGTAACCCACGCCGCGCACGGTTTCGATGAATCGCGCGCGGGCGCCCAGTTTCTTGCGCAAGCCCACGATCTGCACATCCACAGCCCGGTCCGTGACCGGATACCCGTCTCCGTGAACGGCCGTCACGATCTGGTCGCGATTGAAGACCCAGCCCGGCCGGCCGGCCAGCAACTGGAGGATGCGCAACTCGGACAACGTCAGATCCACCGGTTTGCCGCCGGCCAGCACCTCGTGCCGGCCGGGATGGATGACGATGTCCTTGATCCGGATCGGCTCTCCGGTTTTAGCGGTCGGCAGTCGTTTCCGGCGCAACACGGAGCGCACGCGCGCGATCAGAACCTTGGGGCTGAACGGTTTGGTCACATAGTCGTCCGCGCCCAGTTCCAGCCCGGCGACCACGTCCGATTCCCCGGCCCGGGCCGTCAGCATGATAATGGGAACCGAGGCGGTCCGGTCGTCCCGGCGCAGCGCGCGGCACACGTCGAGCCCGTCCATGCCGGGCAGCATCAGGTCCAGCAGAATCAGATCCGGCGTCGGGTTGCGCGCCTGATTCAACCCGGCATTCCCATCCACCGCGGCCGTTACCTTGAAGCCGCTCTTGACCAGGTTGAACCGGATCAATTCGACGATGTCTTCCTCGTCCTCAATGACCAGAATGTGTTCGTTCGGCATTTCGCCTCCGCTTTCCACTATACGAGAAACCGGAATCCAATAAAACAAAAAGATGTTAGGCCCGTGTTAGCGGCGCATGAGAATCGCATTCGACGCTCCCTATCCGAAACGTCCGGTGATGTAATCCTCGGTCTGTTTCCGGGCCGGTTTGGTGAACAGGCCGCGGGTGGCCCCGAACTCGATCAGGACGCCCTCGTACATGAACGCCGTGAAATCCGATACCCGGGCCGCCTGCTGCATGTTGTGCGTCACAATGACGATGGTATAGCGGCCTCGCAGCTCCTCGATCAGGTTCTCGATCCGTAAGGTGGCGCGGGGATCGAGCGCGGAGGTGGGCTCATCCATGAGCAGCACCTCCGGGTTCACGGCCAGCGCGCGGGCGATGCACAGCCGTTGCTGCTGGCCGCCGGAAAGGCTCAGCGCGTTTTCGTGCAACCGATCCTTCACGTCGTCCCACAGCGCCGCGTCGATCAGGCTGCGTTCCACCGTTTCCGCCAGTTCGCGCCGGTTCAGGCCCCCGTGCAGGCGCGGACCGTAGGCGACGTTGTCGAACACGGATTTGGGAAACGGATTCGGCTTCTGAAAGACCATCCCGACGCGGCGCCGCAGGGATACCACGTCCACCTCGGGGCTATAAACGGGCTGTTCCCCGAGCCGCAACTGGCCGTCGGTGCGGCAGCCCGGCACCAGGTCGTTCATCCGGTTGATCGCCCGAAGGAACGTGCTCTTGCCGCAGCCGCTGGGTCCGATGACGGCGGTCACCAGGCGGGCCGGAATTTTCAGGCTGACCCCCTTGACGGCCTGATTGCTCCGGTAAAAGACCGAAAAGGCTTCTGCCTCAATGTGACTGGCGGGATCCTGCATCGCATATCCTTCCTGATTAAACTCTCATCCGTTTCGTCATGCGCGCCCGCAGGACGATGGCCAGCAGGTTTAACGCCAGCACCAGCCCGATCAGGACCAGTACCAGCCCGTATTGCACATGGCGCACCTCGTCGACCGCCGCATGCTCGGTCGCCAGGTTGTAGATGTTCCACGACAAGGCCGGCGTGGGCTGCGTGAGGGTTTCCCAGAGTTTCAGGGGCGGGCCGACACTCACGGCGGCCGTGAAGATGATCGGGGCCGTTTCGCCGGCGGCGCGGCCCAGGCTGATCACGATCCCGGTCAGGATGCCCGGCATCGCCGCGGGCAGCAGGACGCTCCGCACGGCGTGCCAACGGCCGGCGCCCAGGCTGAGCGCCGCCTCCTTGTAGGTTTTCGGCACGGCGCGCAACGCCTCTTCCGATGCCCGGATCACCGTGGGCAGGATCATCAGCGCCAGTGTCATGGATCCCGCCAGTACGCTCTTGGACGGCGAAACCTTCAGGGTGTTGATGAAAAACGCCAGACCGAACAGGCCGAACACGATGCTGGGTACGCCCGCCAGCGTGCTGATGCAACTGCGGAGCAGGTCCACACCCCGGCTTTCGCGCGCATATTCGGTCAGGTAGATCGCGGCGACCAGACCGAGCGGCACGGCCAGCAGCAGGGCGCCCACGGTCAGGTAGAAGGTGCCCAGCACCTCCGGCCCGATGCCGCCGAAAAAGTGGGAGTCGAACGAGACATCCGTGAGAAACCGTCCATACCACGTCCACCGGGGCAGAAGCATCCGATCCAAGTTCCTCTCGATAAGCGGAAAGACCGGGGCGACCGGCGTGCCCGCGAACTCCGCGGCCCGGGGTTTCAACACGCGGATGCCGACCTTGCTCGGATCGGTGTAATCCCACTCTTCCCTGAACAGCACGCGCTCCAGCCTGACCTGGGCGCGGTCCCAGCGCGTCTGGCCGTACTGGTCGCGCGGGAGCATCGGGCGCGGGGTTCCGGGCACGGGACCGAGCAGGCCGGCGATCGCCTTTTTCAGATCCCGGAGCGGGCGGGCATACCGGGCGCGGCCGCTCGCATCCCCATCCGCCAGGCGCCGTTCGAACTCGTCGATCGCCCGGTAGACCGGCTCGCGTGCCGCCCGCGCGGCGGCAAGCTCGGCCTCCACGATCGCGCGGTCCCCGCGGCCGAACCGATCGAGCAGGAATCTCCGGTATTCCACCGTGCCGGAAAACAAGAACGCGCCCGCCCCACGGCTGACAATGGGCGCAAGCAGGATCAGGAGGGCGGCGGCCATGATGCCGATCGCCAGATACCCCGAGGCGGAAAAGGCCCGGTCCAGCATGCGGCGGGTTTGGAGACGCATGGCGTTATCCTCCCGCCCGTTTCCTGGCGCGCCGGACGATCCAGTCGCTCCCCAGGTTGCAGACCAGCGAAATGACCAGCAGGCAAAAGGCCATCGCGAACAGCACGTGATAGCGGGATGAGCCGGTCACGTGGTCGGCCTCGCCCATGTCTCCGGCGATGGTTGCCGTGAGGGTGCGGACCGGCTCCAGCAGATTGAACCAGGGCGTGGGAATCTGCGCGGCGTTGCCGGAGGCCATCCAGACCACCATCGTCTCGCCGACCGCGCGCATGATGCCCAGGATCACGGCCGCCAAAATGCCGCTGCGCGCCGCCGGCAGCACGGTTCTCAGCACCGTTTCGGCGCGCGTGGCGCCCAGGGCATAACTGCCTTCCCGCATTTCCCGTCCCACGGCCTGGAGCGCATCCTCCGACACGCTCACCACGGTAGGCAAGGCCATGATGCCGAGAACCAGCGAGACGGTGAACGCGTTGGTGCCGCTGGAGATGCGCAGGCCATACAGGGCTTTTCCGGCCACCGTCAGGACCGCCAACGCCGCCGCCACCCCCAGCGCGATCGCCACGGCGCGCGCTCCCGCGCGCCACCGGTCCGGAACCCGGTCCGTCGCCACATCGGCCGCCACAATCGCGGCCAGCACGGCCGCCGGAGCGCCCAGGATCCATAAGGCTGCGGCCAGAATCGGCCCCCCATTCCGCTGGAGCAGCGGGGCCAGCACCACGAGCGCGAAAAACCCGTAGGCCACCGAGGGAATGGCGGCCAGAAGCTCGATCACCGGCTTGACCGCCTGCCGGACGCCGAAGGGCAGCACGTCGCTCAGACAGACAGCCGCCGCGATGCCAAGCGGCACGGCGACCAGGATCGCGCCGAGCGCGACCAGCCCGCTGCCCGCGAAAATCGCCTTCGCGCCGAACTCGGCCTGTTCCGCGGAGGGGAACCAGCGGGAGCTGGTGAAGAACTCCCGGAACCCCTCCGCCCTGAAAAAAGGCCACGCGTCCCGGGCGATGAACACGATGATGAGCAAGACCACGACGGCGGAAACGGAGGCGCCCGCCAGCAGGAGGCCGCTCCCCAGGGAGGCGGCCACCCGCTGATGGCGCTGCGCACTCCGGCTCAACAGCAGTGTCGACATCGCTCATCCTGTCACTTAACGGGCACAAAACCCGTATCTTCAACGATCTTTCTCCCGTTCTCCGTCCCGGCAAGCGTCACGAAATCGTGCAACGCCGTGCCCGCTTTCGGACGCCCGTTCGTATACATGTAGAGAGGCCGGGCGATCGGGTATTTGGCGCTCGCAACGGTCTCGGCCGTGGCCGCGATGCCGTTGACGGTCAGCGCCTTGACACCCTCCGTGAAGGCCAGCCCCACGTAACCGATGGCCGCGGGCGTGGTCATGACCCGTTGCCGGATCGCGCCGTTGCTCCCCACGTATTCTGTTTTCTCCCCGATCTTTTCCTTGTTCATCACCATCGTCTCGAACGTCTCGTACGTGCCGCTGTTCGTGTCCCGGCTGATCGTCACGATGGGCTGGTCCGGCCCGCCCAGTTCCTTCCAGTTCCTGATCTTGCCCGTGAAGATGGCGCGGATCTGTTCGATCGTCAGGTTCGCAACCGGATTGCCGGGATGCGTCACGATCACAAGCCCGTCCATCGCCACAATGGTTTCGATGGGGAGAATCCCGGCATCCTGCGCCGCCTTCTTTTCCGAATTTTTCATCGGGCGGGACATGGTGGCCACGTCGCACACGGCGTTGATCAGGCTCTTGGCCCCGTTGCCGCTGCCGGATTCGCTGACCGTGATGTTCACCTCCGGGTGCAGCCCCATGTAGTGTTCCGCGAACGCTTTCACGATCGGTCCCACCGTGGTCGAGCCGTCCACCGCGATCTTCTTCGCGTCTGCCGCCATCGCCACCCCGGCAGCCAATACGACCGCCGCCGCCATCGTCATCGTCGTTTTCATGGTCTTCATTTCCTTTTCCCTATTCTCCGTTTATCCGTTTTTGTTCAGTCCGCCAGGCAGGCCATCGATTCGCCTGCCAGTCTTATCCGTTCAATCCATTCCTTGACGATTTTCGCCGTCCGCCCGTCGTCCGACCGCGGCGTCCAGGCCGCGGGCGCGACGAGACGGAAAAAATCATAATCCGCCCAGAGGTATCCGACGGGACGCAGGCGTTCGACCTCCCCGCGCGCCACCATCTCCTCCAGTTCCGTTCGCAGCTCGATTTCCGTCGCACCGACGCGGGAGCAGAGATCGCCGATCTTCACCGCGTTCCGATGTTCAAGAACCCGTCGAATCCGCTTCTGGATCCTTTCCTCGTCCAGGGTTGTGTCGAAAAAGGTGAACATCGCAGCCTCCTTTCCTCCGGCGTTTTAGAAGCTGGCCACCAGGTCCACCTGCAGCCGGTTGTAATCCTTCGTCTTCGCCGAGTCCGAGATCGTCTTGTCATCCACAAAATAGGACACGCCCGCCTGCAGGTTCTTCATGATCTGGTATTTCCCGAACACCTTGTGGCCCTCGCCATCCGTGCCGCCGCCCCACCGGTCGGAATCGGTGAACATGCCCACCGTGGAATCCTTCTCCAGTTCGGCGTAGTTGTACCCGATCTCCCACGTCTTGGGATTCTTGGCTTTTCCGAGCGACAGGCCGTAGAGATGCCCTTGATCCAGCTTGTCGGCATCGCCGTTCGAGAGTTCCTGCGCGTAGAGGGAGAGCGGAAGACCGGCCACCCAGAGATCCAGCTTCGCGAAATACACCACCGGCGTGTAGTCGTTGGCCCATGCCTTGTTCGTCGTCGATCCGCTCACCGAGCCGGCCACCGTGCTGTTGCCGTAGGAGCCGTTTTTCCCCTCCCAGTCCACCACATCGTAGCCTTTCATGTCCTGGAATCCGTAATAACTGGCGCCCAGCGTCAGGCTGACCTCCGGCGAGAACCGGAACAGCACCGCCGCCTGGCCGGCGTAGAGCATCAGGTCGTCCTTGTCGGACCGCTCCTGCACCCACATATAGCCGCCATTTGCGAAAAATGTCGCAAACTCGCCATTGAGCTGGCCCTTGACCGCCAAGCCTTCGGGCGTCAGGTCGCCGTCCCAGACCAGGTCGTCCGGCATCACGATGAACGGATTCTTCATTTTGCCGGCAATGCCGTGGATCTCGTTCGGGTTATCGCCTAGGAAGTTGTAGTCCACGTAGGCCAGGTTCAGCCGGAACTCCTTCTTCCCAAAGCCGTCGCCCAGCGACTGATTGCCGGACACGGGATCCGACTGCCCGGTCGAGAACTCGATGCCGGCCTTCGTGTTATCGTTGACCTTGGCTTCCGCGCCGAGCCGCGCGCGAATCCGATCCCGCTGCCTCGTGTAGGTGTCCTTGTCCGAATCCAGTTTCGAATCGTCGTTAATGCTCTCGTAGCGGTACCGCAGATCGCCCTTGAACGTGACCGAGTCCGCCCACGTCTTCGCCGGCGCCGGCGGAACCGGAGCCGGCGCGGCTGTCGCCTGCGCCCACGCCGTCCCCGCCACACCCGCCAGCACCAGCATTCCCGCCATTCCGACTGTCGCCTGTCTCATCTGTCTGTCTCCTGTGTTCGTTCACTCGCCTTGTTGGTTTCGATCTTTCAGACGAGTCCATTGCATCAAAGGGCAATTAGGGGAATATGCGGCCGCCGTTAGAAGTTCGTGAGCGAAAGCGCGAATTCCGGTTGACATTTCACGGGCTTTCACGCCATCCTTTCCACGTTAAGGAGAAGCGGCATGAACACCCAAATCGCGGTCCTGTGCGACGCGGCCACGGATTACCAGGGCAAGCTCAACCTGCTCGGCACGTTCGACACGATCTTCACCCGCAAACTCCCCGCGGTCCACCCCAGTTGCGCCATCGTCCTCCGCATCGTCTTCACCCGCGTCGAGACCGGCAAACACCGCATCCGCATCGATTTCGTGGATGAGGATGGCAAGGCCGTCATCCAGCCCCTGGACATGCCGTTCGAAATCCGCATGCCCGACGGCGCCATCTCGCTCAGCCGCAATTTCATCGTCAATCTCCAACAGGTCAAATTCGAAAAGGCGGGCAGCTACTCCGTGGATGTCGCCATCGATGGGCGCCATGAGGTCTCCATTCCCCTGGCCGTCCGTGTGGTGGCCCCTCCGCACCCAGGTTCCGAGAACGGAGGGGAACCTGCCGGCCCCGCCAATTGAGTCGGCCGAATCCGTTGAATCGTTTCCTCACAACCGAACAGAAAGGATGGACAGTATGGGCAGACCAGTCACTCTCTTCACGGGTCAATATGCGGATCTTCCTCTGGAAACCCTCTGCAAAAAGGCCAAAAGCTGGGGATACGACGGGCTCGAACTGGCCTGCTGGGGCGACCATGTGGACGTCGCCCGCGCCGCCAAGGACCCCGCCTACGCCAAGAGCCGCAAAACCATGCTCGCCGACCATGGGCTGAAGCTGTTCGCCATCAGCAACCATCTCGCCGGCCAGCTCGTCTGCGATCCGAACGACGACGAACGCTCCGACGGCTTCGCCCCCGCGTCCTGCGCGGGCAGCGCGGCCAAGAAACGCGCCTATGCCGTGCAAAGCATGAAGAATGCCGCCCTGGCCGCCAAGAACATCGGCGTCAAGGTGGTCAACGGTTTCACCGGATCGGGCATCTGGCACATGCTCTACAGTTTCCCGCCCGTCAGCGACGCCCGCCTCCAACAGGGCTTCGACGACTTCGCGGCGCTCTGGAACCCGATTCTCGACGTATTCGACAAGGCCGGCGTGCGCTTCGCGCTCGAAGTGCACCCCACCGAGATCGCCTTCGACATCATCACCGCGCGGCGCGCCCTGGCCGCGGTGAAGAACCGCAAGGCGTTCGGCTTCAACTTCGACCCCAGCCATCTGCAGTGGCAGGGCGTCAACCCGGTCCGGTTCCTCAAGGCTTTCCCGGATCGCATCTACCACGTCCACATGAAGGACGCGGCCGTGACGCTGGACGGCGAAAGCAGCATCCTGGCCTCGCACCTCAACTTCGGCACCCCCGGCCGGGGCTGGGATTTCCGCAGCCCGGGCCGCGGAGACGTCAACTTCGAGGAGATGATCCGCGCCCTGAACGCGTTGAACTATTCCGGCCCGCTCTCCGTGGAATGGGAAGACGCCATGATGGACCGCGAACACGGCGCCGCCGAGGCCTGCGCGTTCGTGAAGAAGCTGGACTTCCCCAAGTCCGACCGCGTCTTCGACGAGGCGTTCGGCAAGTGATCCAGGGGCATTAAAAAACATGCCCCTCTCCTCGGCTCTTCTCTACCAGGCCGCCTGTTCCTGGCGCAACAAGCTCCGCCTGCTGGAACGCGAGTCACGCCTGAAGGTCGTTTTTATAGCGATCGTTTTCACGTCGCTTTTCTTCGGCCTTCAGGCGCTCTTTCTCTCCAGTTTTCGCTTTCTGGATTCCCTCGGCGGGCTGTCCTCGCTCATCATCGGCCACCTCTTCTCCCTCTTTTTCCTGGGCCTGGGGATCATGATGGTCGTCTCCGGCGTCGTGACGGCTTACGCCACGCTCTATGGATCGCGCGAGGTGCCTTTTCTTCTGGCCCTGCCTGTGACCTGCCGCCAGATCGTGCTGGGCCGCGTGGCGGAAGCCATCCTCCTCTCCTCCTGGGCCTTCTTTTTCATCATCATCCCCTTCATCAGCGCCTACCAGACCCATGAAGGACTCCCCGCCCTCTTCCTGGTCTGGTCCCTTCTGTTCGCGATTCCTTTTTTGATTCTGGGCGCCGGCCTCGGCGCCTTGCTGGCGCTCGCCGTGATCCGCTGGGTACCCCGGGGCCGCGCCCTGTTGACCGGCCTCCTGATCGCACTCGCGGCCGCGGGGATCGCCGCGGGCTTCTATTACCTGCGCGGGTACCGCCACGCCGCTTCCGAAGAAGCCTTCATCCTCTCGAACCTGGTGCCCGGCCTGCAGGCGGCCAGCCAGCCCTTCCTTCCGAGCTGGTGGATGGCCGAGGGCATCATGGCGGGTTCACGCGGCCTCTGGTCGCGAGGCCTGCTTTTCCTGCTCCTCCTCGCATCCCACGCCGCGTTGGTCCTGACCGCCATCGAGGGCCTTGGCGCCGCCGTGTTTTTCGAATCCTGGCAGCGCGCGGAGAACTCGTCCGGAAACGCCCGGCGGCGGCCGGTTCTGCTGGCCGGCCTGGAGGCCGCCGCCGAACGCCTGTTGCCACCCGACCTGCGGGCGCTGCTGTTCAAGGATATCCGCACCTTCCTGCGCGATCCCGCCCAGTGGGCGCAGAGCCTGATCTTCTTCGGACTGCTGGGCCTCTACTTTTTCAACCTGCGCAACTTCCGCTACAACCTGCTGCCCGAGGTGTGGCGCGCCCTCATCGCCTTCCTGAACCTGTTCAGCGTCTCGTCCGTGCTCTGCTCGCTCGGCGCCCGCTTCGTCTATCCCCAGCTCAGCCTGGAGGGCCACGGCTTCTGGATTCTCAACCTCGCCCCCACGTCGCCCCGCCGCATCCTGCTCGCCAAATTCGCCCTGGCCGCCGGCGCCATGCTCCTCATCAGCCTCGCCCTCGCCTTCCTCTCCACCGCCATGCTCGAGGTCAGCCCCGCCATCCGGCTCGTCACGATCGGAACCGGCCTCGCCGTGCCCGTGGCCGTGGCCGGCTTGTCCACCGGACTCGGCGCCCTGTTCATGGACCTGCGCGAACGCAATCCCGCCGCCATCGTTTCCGGGTTCGGCGGCACGCTCAATCTGGTGCTCTCGCTCGCCTACATGCTCCTCGTCATCGCCCCCTTCGCCGCCCTCTTTCACCAGAACCTGACCGGCGCGCTCGGGGCCCGCTCGTTCCACGCCGGTCTCGCCGCGGCCGCGCTCTGGACCGTCCTGCTCACCACCGCCGCCGCCGTCCTTCCGCTTGCGCTCGCCAACCGCAGCCTCGTCAGCCGGGACTATTGACGGCTTGAATCCCCGTCCCGGTTCTGCCATAGTGCTTCCACGACCCGGCGTCGCGAAGGAAAAGGAGCATCATGCCCGGCACACGCATTCTGGTGGTGGAGGACAATCCCGCCATAGCCGCGGAACTCCTGCCGATCCTGAAAAACATCGGCTATGAACCGGCGACCGCCCACTCCGGCAAAGACGGTGTGAAAGCCGCCTACACCTTTAAACCCCACCTCGCCATCGTCGACGCCGCTCTCAAGGGCCGCCCCACGGGCGTGGAAACCGGCTCCAGCCTCCGTCACGCCTGCCGGATCCCCGTCATCTTTCTCGCCGAAACCACGGACAGCACCCTCTTCGACCGCGTCAAAACCCCCGCCCTGTTCGGCTACCTTCACAAACCCTTCGACCGCGACGATCTCAAGATCGCCATCGAACTCGCTCTCTTCCGTCATCGCTCCGAAAGCAGCCTCGAGGAAAACCTCCGCTGGTTCACCACCGCCCTCGACTCGATCGGCGACGGCGTGATCGCCGCCGACAGCGAGGGTGTGGTCACCTACATGAACCCCACCGCCGAGGCCATCACGCTCTGGAAAAAAAAGGAGGCCGTCGGCCGCCATCTTCACGATGTCTGCGTGATGCGCGACCTCGAAACCGGCGCGCCGCTTGACACCCTCCGCCCCCGCAACCCGCGCCACGCCGTCTCCGCCGGAAACGACGTCCAGGTGGTTGCGTTCGTGGACCGGAAAGGCAAAAAAAGGGAGATCTTCGCCTCCGCCTCCCCCATCCTGTCGCCCGGCGGCGAGACCGAGGGCGTCATCCTCGTCGTGCACGACGTCACCCGCAGCCGTATCCACGAACGGCACCACCAAAGCGTGGAGAAAATGGAGGCGCTCGGCAAGCTCTCCAGTTCCGTGGCGCATGAATTCAAAAACCTGTTCGGCGCTATCACCGGTTTCGCCTCCTCCCTGCTCTCCAGCCTCGCGTCCAACACCCCGGCCTACGAGGATGCCCAGCGGCTTCTCGATGTTTCCCGGCATGGCCAGGACCTGACCCGCCGCATCCTTGTCATCGCCCGGGCCAGCAATGCCGAAGGCGACATCCAGCTCCAGGCCGTCTCCCTCCGGCAGGCCATCCGGCGCGCCATGGAACTCGCCCAGCCCTCCCTTCAGCGCGGGCGCGTGGAGGTCCGGTTCCTGGAAACGGACCCCATGCCTTACGTCATGGCCGACCCCGGCCAGTTGGTGGATGTCATCATGGATTTCTTCTACAACGCCGTGGACGCCATGCCCAACGGCGGAACCGTCCGCGTCTCCGTCCATGACCAGATGGTCAAACGGCCCGACCTCAAGGCCAATCCCAAAGCCACGCCCGGACCCTATGCCGTGATCCGCATCACCGATCCCAGCGCCGGCATGCCGCCGGAGGTGATCGAGCGGCTGTTCGAACCCTTCTACACCGCCAAAAAATCGCGGGGGGTCGGACTGGGCCTCGCCGTCGCCAACAGCGCCATCCTCGGCTACGGCGGCTGGATCCGCGTCCGCAGCAAACGCGGAGACGGCACGACCTTCCACCTGTTCATCCCCGTCGCCGCCGCCACGCCGGGCGACAGCCGGAAGGAGCAGGCGCCCCTGCTCCTCCTCATCGATCACGAGGTCGACCTGCTCAACGAGTCCGCCGCCGTTCTCAAAGCCGGCGGCTATCGCGTCCAGACCGCCTGCTCCGCCGCCGAGGGACTCGCGCTGTACAAGAAAAATCCGGACGCCTACGCGCTCTGCATCGTGGACGCCATCATGCCCGACATGGAAACCGGGGAGATGTCCCGCAAACTCCTCGAAGCCAAGCCCGGCGCCCCGCTCATCGTCACCTCCGGCTTCTCCCGCGATTACATGCGCCGCTTCATGCCCCGCAGCGAATGGGCCTTCGTCCAGAAACCGGTCGAGCGCGACGAGCTGCTGGGCGCGGTCGCCCGCCTGCTCGGAAAACCCGTCGAGGCGCCTTCCCCATGAAACCTTCGTTCCGCCCCGGCATCGACCGTATGGCCCGCCGTCTTGCAGGCCGCCGCGTCGGCTTGCTCTCCCACATCGCCGCGCTGACCTCCTCCGGCGCCACGTCCGCCGAACTCCTCCAGGCCGCGCCCGGCGTCCGGTTGGTCTCCCTCTTCGCCCCGGAGCACGGCTTCTTCGGCGCCGCCGACGCCGGCGCGCCCGTCCATTCCCGCCGCCATCCGGTCTGGCGCATTCCCGTCCATTCCCTCTTCGGCGCCCGGCTCGCGCCCACCCCCCGCCAATTCCGGGAACTCGATGTGCTGGTCATCGACCTCCAGGATCTCGGTGCCCGCTGCTATACCTATGTCTCCACACTCTACCACACCCTGATCGCCGCGGCCGCGGCCGGTAAACCCGTGATCGTCGCCGACCGCCCCATCCCCCTTCCCGTCACCCCCGACGGACCCCTGCTTCAACCCGGCTTCGACAGTTTCGTCGGCTGCGTGCGCCTCCCCCTCGCCTATGCCATGACCCCCGCCGAGGCCGCCCTCTGGATCAAGCGCGACCTCGCGCTCGACCTCGACCTCGCCGTCCTCCCCATGCGGAACTGGCCCCGCGAACCCCGCCGCCAACCCGACTGGCCCCCGTGGGTTCCGCCGTCACCCGGCATCCGCTCGTGGGAAACCGCCGCCTGCTATCTCGCCACCGTGTTCACCGAGGCCGTCCACGCCGTCAGCTGCGGCCGCACCACCCCCCTTCCCTTCCAGCTCTTCGGCGCGCCCTGGCTGAAAACCGGCGCGGTCCTCGAAGCGCTCCAGGCCGAACGCCTGCCGGGCGCCACGTTCCACCCCCATCCCTTCGTCCCGCCCCACGAGCCCTACGCCGGCCGCCTGATTCCCGGCATCCGGATGGTCGTGTCCGATCCGCTCCGCTTCCGCCCCGTCCGGGCGTCCGTGGCCATCCTCGCCGCCCTGCAACGCCTGCACGGACGGCACCGGCTCTGGAACGCCGAAAATCCCAACCCCGGCTGGTTCGACAAACTCTACGGCACGGACGCCGTCCGGCTCGCGCTTCTCGATGGCGACTCGCCCGCCGCGATCGCCGCCCGCTGGACGCCGGATCTGGTCCGATTTCAGGTAACTCGAGCCCGCGCGCTCCTGTATCCCGATCCATGAAAAACCGGCCCGAGAAAGCGTTCATCCTCGCCGCCGGACTCGCCACCCGCCTGCGCCCCCTCACCACCGGCATGCCCAAGGCCTGCCTGCCCGTCTGGGGCAAACCCGCCCTCCATCACGTCCTCAACCTGCTGGCCCGCTGGGGCGTCCGCGACGTCCTGATCAATCTCCATCACCAACCCTACGCCGTGGTGGAAGCCGCCCTCGCCTGGGGCGGCCCGCTCCGCCTGAACTTCTCCTTCGAGCCCCTTCAACCGCTCGGCACCGGCGGCGCGCTCCGTCACGCCGCCTGGTTCCTCGATGACCGCCCCTTCTGGCTGGCCAACGCGGATGTCATGGCTGACGCCGATCCCGAACCGATGCTCCGCGCGCTTCACGGACCGGCCCGCCCCCTGGCCGCGCTCTGGATGGTGCCGGACGCCGGTCCCCGCACCGTGGCGCTGAAGGACGGGTTCGTTTCCAATTTCGCCGTTCCTAAACCGGGCTCCCCCGGCTCCGTCACGTTCAGCGGCGTCCACCTGCTGCGGCCCGAGACGCTCCGCTACCTGCCCGCCGCGCCGGTTGGCACCATCATCCGCGCCTACCTGAACGCCATGAAGGCCGGCCGCAAAATCGCCGGCGTCACGCTGCCCGGCTCCTACTGGGAGGATATCGGCATCCTGCCCGACTACCTCCGCGCCCACACGGATATCCTGGCCGCCCGACACGCCGGGAAACCCGCCGGCCGGCTGTGCGATCCGGACGCCGAGACCGCCATGCGCGCCATCCGGCGGCGCGGCATCCGCGTGGAAGGCTTTGCCGCCATCGCCCCCGGCGCGCGGATCGGGCGCGGCGCCACGTTGCGCGACTGCGTGATCGGGCCCGGCGCCGTGGTGGCGCCCCGCGCCGTGGTCACCCGCGCCGCGCTGGCGCCCGGCGTCCGGGTGCATGGCGCCGTGGAAGGCATGGCCGTTCCTGCCCGCGCGCTGGAAGGCGCGGCCGATTTTCTGGATAAAACCGGATGGCCCGCCGCCGAAACCACCGCCCTGCCGCTGGGCCCCCGCGGCTCAGACCGCTCCTTCGCCCGCCTGCAGCGGAACGCGGAAAGCGCGATCCTGATTCAATACGGCCGCGAACGTCACGAAAATTCCCTCTATGCCGGGCATACCCGGTTTCTGAGTTCGCTGGACATCCGCGTGCCCCGCCTGCTGGCGCACGATCCCCGCAGCCGCCTCCTGCTCATGGAGGATTGCGGCAACCGCGACCTGCTGAGCGCCGTGACCGGGGCCTCGGAAACCGGACAGCTCGCCCTGTACACGCCCGTGCTGGGCCTCGCCGCGCGCTTGCACACCGCCGGCACGCGCGCCGCAATCGAGCGGCGCATCCGGCTCGTGGCCGGCTTTTCGCCCACCCTCTATCGCTGGGAGCGGCTTTACTTCGTCCACCAGTTTCTCCAGCGCCGCCTCAAACTGGCGCCCCGCGTCACGACTCCCGTTGCCGCGGATCTCCAGCGCCTCGCGGTCCGCCTGCAGTCCCTCCCGCGCGTGCTGATCCACCGCGATTTGCAATCCACGAACGTCATCCTGGTGGACGGCCGGCCCGTGCTGATCGACTACCAGGGCATGCGGTTTGGCGGGGCGGCCTACGATCTCGCCTCGCTGCTGGCCGATCCCTATGTTTCTCTTTCGGAAAACGTGCAGTTCGCGTTGCTGGCGGCATACCGGCGAATGGCCGGAACGGATTTGCCGGAGGAGCTGTTCTGGACGGCGGCCATTCAACGGCTCGCGCAGGCCCTGGGCGCCTACGGCAAACTGGGCGCCATGCCGGCCACCGCCGGTTTTGCCCGCCATATTCCGCCCGCCCTCGCCATGATGCGCCGCGCCGTGGAACGGCTGGGCCGCCATCAAGCGCCCCGCCTGGCCGCCTTGCTGGACACGCTGGCGGAGTAACATCGAGACTCGTCCAGTCATTCGCGCGGCCGTGACGGCAGGACTCGACGCGCGACCTGAGCCGATTGCGCTGTTGGCATAAACTGGGAGGCGCGGGAAGGATGGCATGAGGG
>CAZSUH010000030.1:0-28776 GCA_964609905.1 uncultured Verrucomicrobiota bacterium | reverse complement strand
AGTCTATCGCGCCGTTCCTTCGGCGTCTACGGGGCAAAAGATCGGACGCTTACGAGCAACACGCAGGTAGAACGGAACTTCGAGTCGAAGGCCCAAGCGTTCTTCCTGCGGCAGGGACGCTCCCTTCGTCCAGCCACTGCCCTGATTGTGAATAATGCCACGCCATCCTAGACGCCTGTATTCTCGCAGTGGGCGGGCTGTGAGGAACCGGAGACACCTTCATTCTCAATGCGTTTCAGGCTTCGGGTCAATGATCTTACCATCCTGTTCGCAAATATCATCCTTCGCCTGAGATTCAATTGGCACGCCCCACCGCTGGGCGGCAGCATCCCGGTACTTCTTGTAGTCTCCCTCCACAGGAGCTTCAGGATGCAACTTTCGCCCATCCATCTCGAAAAGCCTGTTGCCCTTCGTCCCATCATCTTCTTGAAGGGTGCCTTCGTCTCTGCCCCGTTTGGTATGCATGTCCAGTGCGTATGCGGGGATATCAAGCTTTAGTCCGTGCTCGATGCAGTAGCCGACATACTCGTCAAGATCGCATCCTTCACGGGATTTTACCGCCTTGCACATGGCGAGAATGGCATTCGCAAGAAAGTTGGTATCCGTCTTGGGCTTTTCCTTGGATTTCGAGCCGGCAATCGCATTTGCCTGATACATGGCCACGACAAATGGAGCCACCCGCATATCATGACACCCTATGTCCTCGCCGAGGATCACCATCAATCGTCGCCACATGTACTCTTCGTAGCCATTGTTCACCATCGTCAGAGCCCAATAAAACGCTCGCTCGTGGAATCCCCTTCTGACCTCTTTTTGGAGAGCGGAGACGACTTCGTCCAATTCGTAATCGCCACACTTCGGACGAGATTTTCTGTTCTTGCTTTGTTCAGTCATCTTCATTCCAATCCGGAGAATATGGGTGCATTCATCGCTGGGTAGATCCTACTTGGCGGCTTTCAGGTGCTTCTGTGCAGCCGTGTTGAACTCCTCGAAGAACTGAGAATAGAACTCACAGAAATCTGCCAGTGGGGTGAACATCATGTCTTCCAGCTTGTCGATCTGCTCGGGCAGGCATTTGCTCAGGCTCATTTCCACGACATTACCATTTTGAGCTTTTGGGAAATCACCCACCATTGGCTTGCCGCTGGTCTTTATGATTCGCTGCAATTCAGCTTTAAGCTCAGGACGCTTGCCATCTATCCAAACATACATATATGGCGGTGAGGCATCCGCGAAGATCGCATCGGGTTTCAAATCGTAAACGCCCACCCAGATTAAATGTCCACCTTCTATTTCCCACCGGCTGTCCGTGAAGGCAATCTGCTCGGGGTCGTTCTTGAAGAGTGCCCATTTGTCGTTCCACCATTCCTGCTTCCGTAATCGTCCCTCGATGGCGGATCGAACACCGCTTAATTCTTTTTTTAGCCGTTCCCCGGACTTCAGGATGTCCTGATAGGCATCCCAGTTGCGGATAATCAGCAAGCTTTCCTCGGAAAAATGATTCATTATTGGCTCCACTGTGTTGTCGTCTCGTGCAGATCGTCCAGAAGGAAGCGGAGCTTCCGACTCCGAATTTTGTCGTTCAACCCAAGATACGCCTCAGTCACTGCCGTCAAAGAGAGGGGAATCCAATGATCACGGTCTGCTGGAGGCTGTCCCCAAGGGGTCAGAAATATGGGGAATTGCCGATCCGATGGGATGCCGAGAGCCGCACCTATTCGCCGCATGTCCCTGAACTCCCGATGGGTCTGGTCGTCACCCTCGGCCGACAGGATCTTATTTTCGATATACAGGAGGAAGTGGGGCTTGCGATACACCATGATGTCGACGATGGACTCCGTCCCACCAAACTCAGCGGTCACCCTGTAGTCCGTCAAGATGTCATTCGGCAAGGGGAGCTTGCAGAGAGCCACCAAGCGGGAAAGGAACAGATTGCCGTGGTAATGACTGCTCCGCTCGTTGAGGAGCCATGCCAGCAGGGAACTAAGGGCCACTTCGTTATTGCCGAAGCTGAGCTGCTCGAAAACATTCAAGCGAGGCTCACGGTCAAGGTTTAGGCTTCGCCTCATCTGGATGAACTCGGCGATGAAGGCTTCCGCAGCTTTCAGACGGGTGTGGCGTTGTTCGGCATGCCTGCGTGCGAAGATATTGAGAAGAGCCGTAAAGCCGGGAGCAGGCTGTTTGACTTTTATCCTTTTTGAACCCGCAGTCGCCATCGTGACCGCCTTGGTTATTCAAGCTCATGGAGTGAATCGGGTTGAATGTATCACCCACAGCTCGTTGATGCCAGTTGATTTCGCCCAAGCCAGTTATTATCACTGGCAGAACCCTCTCGGCGTCAGCCTGCTGGAGCCCGGTCCGCCTTTTTAATAGAGCCGGTCTATCACGGCTGGCTCAGGCTGGGAAGGGGGCAATCTCCATGACCGCCGGACACGACACCGGAACGCTTAACCGGTTGGATGGCAAACCGGCCGTTTCCGACAATTCGGACAGCATGCAATTCATCATATCCTTCCGCGAATAACGGGGGTTCAAGGCGCTGGTCGATAGCATGGATGCCGGCGTCCCGGATTCTTTCCGCGCTGGGCCGCGCGGCGTTGCGGCGTAAGGCGGCCTCCACCGTGGAGGGGAAGAAATAGCCCACCACGCGGAAGCCCGCTTTTTTTGCCGGTTCAATGTACCGCGCGCGGTCGGCCGCGGTCGGATTCGTGTTGTCCACGACGAAGCGCTGCTTCATCTCCAGACACGCGGCCAGCAGGATGGCTTCGCGGTTGCGGGTTTTGAGCATGTCCAGGTTGATCCGCACATGGGTCCGGAAGAACCGAGCCTGGTAGAAGGTCGATTTGCCGGTCGCCGGGATACCCGTGAAAATCACGCATTCCATGGACGAATCTTTGCACCAAACGGGATGCGAGTCAACGCTCGCACACGCTCTTACACCAAGACACAGAATGGCCGGGGACAATGTAGAATCCGATTCCTCTGGCGCTCACTCGAAAGGTTGTAGACGGGAAACGGGAATCAGCTTATTTTATTGCCTGGTGCCAGTTCAGGATAAGGAGCGGAGTCCTTTCTGATGGGGAGACGTGCGGGGGGGGGCCCGTCGAAGACGAGACGGATTATGGCAGTTGTAAATCCACAGACCTTCTTTCGGTTCGCGGCGGACCACCACGAGTTGTTGGTCGAGTTGTACCAGCACCGGGATGGGATCACCGAAGCCGAACTACTCCAGGTAATCCGACGGTTTGCCGGGGAAGGGAGCCCTTCGGCCAGTTATGTCGTGGACCGGTTGCGCGAACTCGGGTTCATTGACTACGCCCCCCAGGCAACCGCCCAATACGAAATGACCCGGCCATTCGCGGAGCTCATGAGCAGTCTCCTGCGGGAATATCGGCTCACGAGCGTGGAGGTAATCCGGGGCTACTTCACGGCGATGGACAGCATGGCAGCAGAGATGGGACAGGCCATTGCCGGCAAAAATGGGGATCTTCTTGTGCGAGCCATAAACGATTCTTCCGAACATGTGGAGCGCATGCGGCAAGACTCCCGCCGGAACCGCGACGAAGTCATCTCCACGGCCATGCGTGTGAAGTCAAACCGGGACCGGATGCCGCCCAAACGGCGCTATGAGATCATCAACCGGCTGTGGACCCGGTATCTGGTGCCTTTGCGCGACATGATTGACACCGAAAAGGCCATGGACGCATCCCTCGATCGCATGGAGCGTGTTCTTGAGGAGGCGGAGTCTGGCTTCCAACTCGACGGCGCTGTAGCCCCTGTGGTGAGTATGGGCCGCGCAAGGGTGCGACGGCTGAGACGGGACGTCGTGTTCGATTTCCGCGAGAGCATCCGCGAGATCGCACCGCTCTATGATGAACTGCGCCGGGAGAATTCGCTGGCGCGGGGGGCGTCGCATGCCTTGGAAGTTGTGGCCAAGCAAGGCCTTACGCGGATGGCCTTGCCACAAAAGCTTGGCATCTCCAATTGGCAGCAGCAGGGGCTGTTCAGTGACTCGGCCTTGGAAGCCTATCTCGTGGCGCTACAAGGTTATGTGCCGGCACGGCCGCAGCCCCTTCGCGATGGGGCCGCGGACACAGCGCGTGACCACCTTCGGCTAGATGAATTCGACGCCTTGGTCGCCGGGTCCTTGCCGATTTCCGACGCTTTAGCGTGGCTCTCCGAGGCCTATCCTGATATGGTGCTGGGCACGGTTTTGAGATTATACGGAAGGATGCACTCGGGGCAATACGGATCAACGACCTTCGGTGCGGAGGATGAGGAGTATGCCATGTGCGGAGTCACCCTGATGGCTCACCCGATGAGTCTGGATGGCCGCACGGTGACTGAAACAGTATGAAGCCGGAAGAAAAGAGCGATGGCGTGTTGGATCTGCCACACTTGGCAGAGGTGTTCGAAGCCCTTCGTCGGGGAAAGCATATCTCCGCGCGGGACGGCGATCTTTTCCATGCGCTCCAAAAGCAGGAGAGACTCTTTGAGGCACTCTTCGCGAAACTGGGATTCAAACTGATCCGTCACACGCGAGACTTCTTCTACTTCCTCGATACCGCGAATTTCACCGACCTATCCGCGCGGATGGCGGTCTTCATGTTCATTCTGGTGGAGTCCCTGGCAGATCAGGGGGAGACCGTCGAGGATACCGTGATGACCCGGCGGTTTGCGTATAAGGACCTTCCGCATCTTCAGGGGGAGCGGTATCAGACCTATATGCGCGAAGCGGGGATCACCACACCCGAGGACCTGGCGGGCATTGTGCGCACGATGGAACGGTTCGGATTCGCACGACGCATGGACGAAGAGACATTTTGCTTCGATGTCCCCATCTACCGGTTCATGGATCTCTGCATGGACATGGCCAACCAGGCCGCGAAAGCGGAACCTCCGTCATCCGAGCCGGACGCCGAGGGGGAGGCATCGACATGAGCACGCGATGGGGCCCCTACAGGATCGTGGCGCTTCACTGCGGGAAGTTCGATTATGCCGAGGTGGAGATCGATGTTCCGGTTCATCTGATTGGGCCGAACAATGTGGGCAAAACCTCCCTGATTGCCCTGCTGCAGTTTCTCTACCTGGACGACCAACGGCAGATGCAGTTTTCACGCGATATGGCCGAAACGCGGCGCTACTACTTCCCCGAGAAGTATAGCTATGCCCTGTTCGAATGCCTGACCCCCGGCGGCTTCCAAGTGGTGGGCGTGCATGGGCTTGGACCGGTGCGCCAGCACGAATTCGAGCGGTTTGTCTATACCGGCCGGATTGATCTTGCCGATTTTCTGGATGATGAACGCAGAATGCGGGAGCCCGAGGACACCCAGGCGCGCCTGGCGGTAAAAGGGTTCAAGCGCATGGAGCCGAGGAATCTACGGGCGGCCATCACGGGAGTGGGCGATGGCCGCGATGTTTATTTGGGACTGGTGCCGGCGCGCCACGGCAGCACATATGACCGATTTCGCAAGGTGTTCGGCAACATTCTGCGACTCTCCCACATCCGGCAGGACGAACTTAAGCAACTGTTGCTCGACATCTACAGGCATGAGTTCCAGCAACCCGATGGGATCGACCTCGCCCGAAACTACGCCACGGGATTTGAGAAGGTCCGCCGCGATTCCAACGAGGTTCAGGAACTCAAGTTGCTGCAGGCCGACATCGAACGGTTGCTTCGTCATTTGGAACGCCGCGACCGGGCCCGGGAGGCGATCCCCGCGCTTTGGCAGGCCATCGGGCAATCCTTCATGGCGCGGAAGGCCGAGTTTGACCGCCAGGAGGCCGCACTTCAGGAGGAACGCGGCACGATCGAGGCGGAACAGGCGGAATTGAAATCTCGGATGGATTCGGCCCACGACGAATTGCGCGACCTGGCCGGGAAGGTCGCGGTGCTGGAAGAAAAACTCGCCCGTATCAACGAGCAGCGCCGGAAGTTCGAACGATTTGAGCCCGAATGGGCTCGACAACGGCAAACGGCTGTACAGGCCCGGCAGGAAGAGTTGGTCGTGAAGCTGAGCAGCGCTGCCGATGAATCCGTTGATCAGATCCGCAAGCGGCTGAATGGGGTAGAGGCGAAATTGGCAGACAAGCGTGCCCAGTTCGAGAACCTGGCCCATGCCGCGGTCAATCACCTGAGGAAGCTCCTTAAAGACCAGGAGATTGCCGATGCTTTCTCCATCTTGAATCCCGATCTGCTTAAACTGCCTGTGAATTCCGGCAAACCGGGGATTACCTCCCCAGGCGAGAAGATCCCGGCCGTGTTGATCCGGGAATTGCTGGAACACCTTAAGGGGCGAACGCTGCAAGTGCGTGGCATTAAAGTGGATATGAATGCGCTGAGCGCGCCTCTGCTCGCGGAATACCGCGATCCCGAACAGATCAAGGAGGATATCGCCGCGTTGGAGCGGGATGTCCGGCGATATTCGGAGACACTGGAGACGGCGCAACAGGCAGAAGCCCTGCGTGCCGAAAAAGCGGCGCTTGAGAAAGAACAAGCGTCTCTCATCCGGGAGCTTGCCGCCTACGAAGCGTTTTGCTCCGAGAGTGCCCACGAGGCGGGATGGAAGGTGGAGTTAGAGGCGCTTCAAGCCCGTGCGCAGGTTCTGAGGGAACAGGTGGCGATTCACGAACAGCGGCGCTCTGAACTTGTGGAAGCCGATCAACGCAACCGGAGCGAGCGGGCCGAGGTCGAGAGCAGACGCCATGTGCTGCTGGGGCAGAGACAGGCGTTGCCGGCACCTTCCGAGTCGTGGCCGTTGTGCCCACTCGAGGACATTCCCACGGATTGGGACGACCTGAGCGCACGTTACCGCAAGGCCCACGGCGAGGAGCAGAGCCAGGCCGAGCATGTGCGCGAACTCCTCGACACGGTTGAGCGGAGAACATACGGGCGCTACACGGCCAGCGATGAGGCCGGCACGATTCAAGCGCTTCGGGATCAGCTCGAGAGCATTCCGGAGCGCGAGCGGGCCGTCGAGGATCTGTGGAAAGGCATAGCCGTCGGCATCAAGAAGGATTTGCAGAGCATTGGGAAGGATCTCGAAACGCTCAAGGGATTGGTTGGCAATTTGAACCGGCAACTGGCGTCCGTGAGCATTTCCAATCTCGCCTCGCTGAAGCTGCTGATCGAGGAGTGGCCGCAGTGGGTAAAATACATCCGAGAAGTCACCGTTGATGAAGAACTGCCCCTTTTTGGCAACCCCAAGGCAGCGGAAGAAGCGTTTCAGGGTATCGGACGGCTATTGTCTGAACATCCCCGGGTGGACCTGAAGGACATGTTCAATCTCTCTTTCGAGGTGGGCACCCCGGACGGCAAGTTCTATCGCCACGAGCATCTGGATGCGATTGAATCGAACGGCACCACCATGGCCATCAAGGTGCTGGTCAACCTGGTCCTGCTCCGCGGGTTGTTGGGCGGCGCCGAGGTGCAAATTCCGTTCTATCTCGACGAGTGTTCCAGTCTTGACCAGACGAATCTTACGGCCATCGTCAAGGCCGCACGTCAGATGGGGTTCATCGCAGTGTTGGCCAGTCCGGAAGCGATGGATGCCGCCGACAAGCTGTATTTCCTCGAAGAGCAAGCCGGCGGACGGGTGGTGTTGGAACCGAAATCGGCCATGATTCGCATTCAGAGGGGTGAAAAGAAGGCGGAGGAATTGGCTCATGCCTGACGCCTTTGCACGTCTGCTCCGGCGATTGATGGAGGATGGGCAAATGCCCCGGTCCCAGTTCGCCGCGCGTTCGTTGAAGGAGCTGAGAAGCCTGTTTGACGCCGGTGTCCTGAGCCAAGCCAGAAGCGGCGGCGGCCTTGTGATCGAGGTTAGAGATCCTGAGACACTGGCAACCTTCTATCGAAAGCGATATCCATCGGATGGCAAGACTCTTGTTGGCCCGCCCCGAGCCCTTGCCGTGGGAATGCTGCGCAATGCCAAACGGGTGAGCCGGACGAACATGGAACCAGTTCTGGTACGCGCGATCAATCCGGTGTTGTGCAGCCGGAACGGCGTGCCGTGCGACATCCAAGAGGCTACGAACCAGACTGGCGCAGCGTGCCTGATTCTCGAATCGGGCCGATTCTGGTCACTGACGGCCAGCATTGCGATCGTGGAGAACCTGGAGTGCTTCCTGCACTTCGAGAAGATGAACGTGGCAGCCGACATCGCCCTATACGCATCAGGACGGCTGTCTGAACTCGCGCTGCAGTGGCTCGGTTCGCCCGAACTGTCCCGGTGCCAGTTCATTCACTGCGGCGACTATGACCCGGTTGGACTGGACGAGTTTCTGAGGTTGAAGAGGGTTGTCGGCGATCGTGCCCGACTGCACATCCCGGCAAACCTTCGCGAACTCGTGGCCACGTATGGTCGCCCCGATCTTCTTTGCGATTCAGCATCGATACTCAAGCGTCTTCGCGACTCCGCCGACCCGGATGTTCTCAGAGTCGTCGAAATACTTGATGAGACAGGCTGTGGGTTGGAGCAAGAAGTCTTGTTGATCAACGGAGACGGTTGATTTTCATAAGGCATAATGAGCGTCCCCCCATCCCTTGGACAGGTTTTGGTAATGCCGGAAAAGACGTCTTTTTCCCCGTCTCACTTTTTGGGTGTCACGCCGATGTCCGGGAGGGTGACCGTGATAATCTCATAGATATTCGTCGCAACCGCAGCCACAAGAACCATCATTACCGTGACGAGTAACACGGCGCCTGCCATCGTGTCCACAATGTGTAATGCGGAGGCCGCCTTGACAGCCAAGGGCATGACGAACCAACCGATCACCGTGGAAAGGCATACAGCAAAGGCAAGACGGAATTTATTTGCCCGAGCGCCACTAAACGCCCCGAAAACGAAAATCGCCAGCGCCAACGCAAGGGCAACGATAGACGCCGTATTGCTAATCTCCGGCCAGACAAAACGCACAACGTCCTCCGATTGCATGGGCAACTCCTTCCGAGAACAACACAAACTAGGGTTTCATCTCGCTGGGATTCGGACTTTTAAAGATCAGGAACGACGCGTTTTCCGGCGCGGCGTTACGGATGCTCATGAGCGTCTTGAAGGCGACGGGGACAAGGGCTCCCTTGGCGGCGACGGTGTCCTTGCCGTCCAGAGTCACAACGATCTGGCCTTCGACAATCAACAGGTGGACATTGGAATTGGCGTTGTGTTGCGGAACCTGCTGACCGGGCTTTAACGCGACTTGCATGACCAGCAGGTGCTTTTCGTTGACGAGCTGCCGTTTTCCCATCTGGCCGTCCGTGAATGGAATGTCTTGGAGTACGTTTTTCATGAGTTCTTCTCCCATCGCGTTCAACCCGATCATCAAAACCACGAACATGGCAGGAAAGAGATTTTTCATAGAAGGAGTCCTGAGTGATACGTTGGTCAGGGGCGAGCCTCGGCCGGAACCGGAGTCCAAACCAGGGCGATGAGTTTGACGCTGATGTTGGTTTTCCCCGGACGCAGCTCCAGGGTTTCGATATTCTCGCTGGCCGGATCGTATTGATTGTGAATGACGGTGGACTCCGCTTGGAACTGCTGGTCCAGATCGGCCAGTTGGCGCTTGACGGCCTCGACCGTCTCCGCCGCGCGGCGGACATCGCCGGCCTGTTGCGCGGCGCGTCCCGCGCTGCGCATGGCGGTTCCGGCCTTGCTGATGTTGCCGGCCGTGACGGCTCGCCGTCCGAGGAAGGCGCCGAGCAGCGTGCTGCCGAACGACAGGACGCTGGAGATTTTTGCCTGTTTGGCCTGGACCGCCTCCCGTGTCACGGCCTGTTCGGCCCGCCGCAACCGCTCCCGCAAGGTGTTTGTTTTGGCCTCGTATTTGGAGCGCAACCGGGCCACATCCCGGTCGCGGAGTTCCCGCGCCGCCAGGCTGACGCGCACGCGGAAATCGCCCTCGCTCTCGCCCGGGCGTGAGACCAGGCCGTAAGTGGCGGACCGGAGGAGCGTGAGCGTGCGCGAGTTGTGGAGGGTGTCGACGAAATCCCGTTGCCAGCGCGGATAGTTTTGAGGCTGGGCGGCCGCCGGGGGAAGCGGGGCGAACGTGGCGGCGTCGGCCTGTCGTTCGAGGTGGTCGGGGTCGATCGGTGCTTCCACGGCCTCCGTCCAGTCCACCGGCACGGCGCTGTCGGTGATCGGGGCGAGGAGGACAACGGACTGTGTCACATCCACACGAATCTTGGCTTGGGCGAAGCGCACCGACGCGGCCCCGATCACCATCGGCTGGTAGACCGGGGTTGCGCCGTGTTGGTCCCCGCGAACGGGAATGAAAAACTGTTGAATAGCCGGCGGCAGGGCGGGGCGCACGGTGTTCCATTCCGCCCGTGGCGGTGGCGGCGCGGGTGGCGGGGCCGGTTTGAGGGGGGCGCCAAGGCGGGCGCCGGACGGCGCCGCCGACGGGCGCGCCACGATCGGGGATTCGCCGGCGGGAATCCCGTCCGGCGCCGGACGGGGGCGCCGGGAATCCATGACGAGCGAGATCTGGTCGCGTGTCATCGGTCCGCGCAGATAGGAGAGGGCCCAGCGGGATTCGAAGAGGGCGGCGCCTTCCTCGTGGACGTTATGGAGAAGGAACACGCGACTGCCAAGCGAGGCGAGCGTTTGTTCCATGGCGCTGCGGTCGAACGCGGCCCCCTGCGCGGTGGAGGCACCCGCGAGGCCGTCAAGCACGCGTTGCATGTCGCGATCGGTTTGCAGGCGCCCCAGGAACCAGGTGCCGATGTTGGCCAGTCCCTTGTAATCCAGGTCCACGGGGTTCTGAGTGGCGAGAATGGCGCCGAGGCCGAAGGAGCGGCCCTGTTTGAGAAGCGTGAGCAAGGGCTGTTTCGAGGGGGGGTTGGCCACGGGCGGGAAGTAGCCGAAAATCTCGTCCATGTACAGGAGCGCGCGCAGGCTGGTGGTGCCGGATTGGGTGCGCATCCAGCCCAGCACCTGGTTCAGCAGCAGGGTCACGAAAAACATCCGTTCGGCGTCGTTGAGATGCGCGATGGAGAAGATGGCGACGCGCGGTTTCCCGGCCGGGGTGTAGAAAAACCGCTGGATGTCCAGCGGCTCGCCCTCGAGCCACATGCCGAAGCCGGGTGAAGCCAGCAGTCCGTTGATGGCCGTGGCCAGGACAAACCGCTCCCGGGCGGGATAAAACGATTCCACGTCCATCACGCCGATGCGCGAAAGGGAGGGGGACTGGATTTCCTGGATCAGCCCGCCAAGGTCGAGGTCTCGACCGTTCCGCCACGCCTCCTGGAGGACGTTGCCCAGGAAGACGGCCTCGCGGCCGGTCGAGGGGGCGGACGGGATGCCGGCAAGGGCCAGCAGGCCGCTGACGGTGGTCTGGATTCGCTCCCGCAGAAGTTCGCTGTCGTCGAGGATGGCCGGGGGCGGGGCGGCGAACGAGCGGAGAATGGAGACGGGCAGGCCCGCGTTGCTGCCGGGGGTGTAGATGGCGAAATCCGCCGACTCGCGCAACCGCCGAATGCGGTCGCCGTCCTGGGCCCAGGCCGCCAGGCCCTGCCGCCACAGGTCGGCCTGCTGTGCGGCGAACGCATCGGCCGACATTCCCTTCTTGCGCGCCTCGTCGGGGTTGACCCACGGGGCGAACTCCCCGGGGCTCAGGTTCGGGAAGGTCAGCAGGAGATTGGCCAGGTCGCCCTTCGGGTCGATCAGGATGGACGGGATGCCGTCGATGGCGGCTTCCTCGATGATGTCGAAGCAGAGGCCGGTCTTGCCGCTGCCGGTCATGCCGACGCAGAGCGCGTGTGTGAGAAGATCATTGGCGTTATAGAGGAGCGGATCGGGCAGAGTCTGCCGCGCGGTTCGGTCGTGATAGCGGCCCAGGTAAAAAACGCCGAGTTTTTCGTAGTCGTTCGAGTTCATTCAGGCGCCTCCTCGGTGCGAGTCGTGCTTCGGCATTTCGGTCCCGTCATTTCCGAATTGGTCTCCGCATTGTGTCCGAAAGGCCCGGTTTCCACAATCCCAAAGATGCGCGCCATCACGGGCCCGGACGTCCCGCTTTCTCCTTGCTACTCCCCTGGTGCGGGGGTATAAAACGACAACCCAAACCGGAGGCAGGAACATGGCCAAGCTGAAAAAAGCGGTGTGGATTCACAGTCTGACGGCATTCAAGACTCCGCAGAAGGCCAAAGACTGGGTGAAACGGTGCAAGGACCAGGGCTTTGATCTCCTTATTCCGGCGATCAAGAATCCGGATGGCATGGCGGACTGGCGGAGCCGGATCGCGCCCGTGCGCGACTGCTTCAAGAAATGGGATCCGCTGCTGGCGGTGGCGGAACAAGCGCAGCGGGAAAAGATCAAGCTGCACGCGTGGTTCTGCGTGGCCCACGAGGGATTCCGGCAGCCGTTGCTCACCCAGCACCCGGAACTGGTGGCGCGCACCTTCAGCGGCAAGGTCAGCGGCAACCCGCCCGACTATTACTTCATCTGCCTGGCGCAGAAGGCCAGCCAGGACTACGAGGCCTCACTCATGGAGGAGGTGGCCCAAAAATATCCGGTGGCCGGCATTCACCTGGACTACATTCGCTTGGGCGACGACGTCTGCTTCTGCAAATATTGCCGGGAGATGTACCTCAAGGTCACCGGCGAGAAAGCGGTGCGGCCGTTGTCGGGGTGGGGCCAGATCAACGAGGCCTGGCTCGAATGGCGCTGCCAGCGTGTCATGGAACTGGTGAAGCGCATGCGGAGCATCACCCGGAAATATAAGAAGGAACTCTCCGCGGCGGTCTATACCGGCTATCCGGATTGCCTCGTGTGGCAGGGGCAGGACTGGCCGCGCTGGTGCCAGGAGGGGCAGCTGGACCATGTGTTCCCCATGTCCTACAACAGTTCCGTGGCCGTGGTCCGGGGCTTGACCCAGTCCCATCTCGCCTTCCTGCGCGGCGCGCCGGTCACGCTCTGGGAGGGGCTGGGCAAGATTTTCATGAAGAGCGAGAAGGATCTGCGGAACCAGCTCGAACTGATGGGCGAACTGGGCGTCGGCGGGATCTCGCTGTTCGATTACCCGAGCCTGACGCCGGCGGACTTCAAGGTGTTGAAACGCTATTGAGGGGCCGTCGGGAGAAAAGCGTCTCATGAAACTGGCCACCACAACCGCCGATTTTCAAGGTTATTCGGGCCGAGCGTCCGATCGCATTCGTTATTTTGAAGGAACGGGATTCCGTTATCTGGATTTCAACTTCTACAGCAGCATCTATCCGGGTTCTCCGTTTCTGGATGCGCGGTGGGAACGGTGGATCGAGGATGCGCGCGACGCGGCCGCCGAACGCCAGATCCGTTTCTGCCAAGCCCATGCGCCGTCCGGCAACCTGTTCGCGTCCGGCGAGGAGTTTGACGTGTTTCTGGGCGCCACCCTCCGTTCGATTGAGGCCTGCGGCCGGTTGGGAATCCCCCACATCGTGGTCCATCAGCAGGACATCGGCGGATTCCCTTCCCGGGCGTACCCGGGGCTGAACCTGAAGCGGAATCGCGAGTTCTTTTCCCGGCTTTTCCCGGTCATGGAGAAGACCGGCGTTCATGTCCTTGTCGAAAACAGTTGCGACCGGCATGCGCCGACGAAGGCGAACACCCGGCATTTCCCCTCAACGTCCGCGGAGTTGCTGGAACTGGTGGAGGCCCTCCGCCACCCGTTGATCCAGGCCTGCTGGGACACCGGGCACGCCAACGTCCAAGGCGTTGACCAGTACCAAAGCATTGTCGAACTGGGCGACTGTCTGCGGGCCGTCCATATTGCCGATAACTATGGGGATATGGATTCCCATGTCGCCCCGTTCCAGGGGACCACGAACATGGATGCGGTCATGCAGGGATTACTGGACATCCGCTACCCGGGGTATTTCACCTTCGAGGCGAGCCACATCCTGCGGAACGGCGCTGCTTGGCCCAACTTCCGGCGGGAATGGCACTATCGGGACGAGAAGGTCACCCGGCTGATGAACGTCCCGCTGGCGCTCAAACGGCAGGCCATCGCGCTCCTTTATCAAATCGGGAAACAGATCCTGACGGAGTACCATTGTTTCGAGGAATGAGGAGACCCCGCCGCCCATGGAGAAAGGGTTCGCGTGTCGTGGTCGTGCGCCGCGCGACGCGTGCGGGAAGCGTCGTTTTCTTTTCGTCGCGGGAAACCACTCAATAAAGGAGCCGGCGTTCTCGTCAAAGGGGTATATGCCGATCACAGCCCAGCGGTGTTCTGTTCACCGGTTTGCCCGACTCGCGTGTATCCTGACGGGGTTGGCCCTTTCCGGCTGCGCCACCAGCAGTGTGTGGCGGCCCTATCCCGACCAGGTGCGGCCGCTGCTGCGGAATCTGGAAAGCGGCCGGCCGGTTTCCGTCAACAAGGCCTTTGGACGGCGCGTGCTCGGCCAGGACCGCATCCTTTACCTGATGGAGCAGGGGCGGATGGCCCAGATCCAGGGCGATTTTGCCGCGAGCCGCGCGGCGTATGCCGACGCGATTACCGCCCTGCGCGAGAGGGATGAACGGGCGGTGATCAGCGCCTCGGACCTGGCGGCCAAGACCACAGCCCTGGTGATCAACGACAACGCGATTCCCTACGCGGCGGATGGCTACGAGCGCGTCATGCTCCACCACGGACAGGCGTTGAACTACCTGTTCGCCGGGGACGCGGAGGGCGCGGGTGTGGAGGTGCGCCTGGCGGCCGCGGCGCAAGCCGATGCGCTCAAGCAACGCGCCCGCGAACTCGAGGCGGTGCAGGAACGGGCCCGGCGCAGTCGGTTGCCGGTGACCGGGAATCTGGGCGACCTATACGTCAAGCTTGATCAGGCGGCGGGCCGTGTGAAAAACTCGTTTCAGAATGCCTATACCTTTGCCATGTCCGCCGTGGTGCGGGAACTGCTGGGGGACGACGGCGGCGCCTTCATCGATTACAAAAAAGCGGCCGAAATCGCGCCCGGCAATCCGACGATCCGGGCTGACGTGTTGCGCCTGGCCGAGGCGCTGGGCATGCGCGAGGATGCGGCGCGGTATCGGGCCATGTGGCCGGACAGCGTGGCGGCGCCCGTGCCGGCGGGGCAGGGGGAACTGATTGTGTTTTTCGAAGACGGCTTTCTGCCCGCCAAGCGGGAGATTTCCCTGTTCATTCCGCTGACCGGGTCGGGCGGGTGGACGTCCATTGCGCTGCCGGTTTACGACGGACCGTGGATTCCGGAGCAACCGCTCTCGGTGCGGGTGGCGGACGGGCCGGCGGGGCAGACGGCGCCGGTGTGCGACCTGGGCGCGCTGGCGGCCCGGGCGCTGCGGGAGCGGATGCCGGCGATCCTGATCCGTCAGACGCTGCGGGCGGTGGCGAAAGGGGCGGCTACCCACCTGGCCTACACCCGGTCCCGGGAAGGAGATCTGGCGGTGTTCATCCTGTCGCTGTACAACATGATTTCCGAGCGCGCCGATTTGCGCGGTTGGGTCAGCCTGCCGCAGCACGCCGAGGTGCTGAAGCTGGCCTGTCCGCCGGGCCGGCGGTCGGTGACCTTGACCCATGCCGGCACGGGCGCGACCGCGATCGTGGAAGCGGATATCCGGCCGGGCGGAAAGACGGTGGTGGTGGCGGTCCGGGCGGGCGGCCGGATGACCGCGCGCGTCATCGCGTTTGGGGCGGACGGGCGGCCGTGAGGGTTTTTTCATTGACCCTGCCTGGGCGGGGGATAAGCTTGTTCCTTGTGAATGTTTGGGGCTCTGGCGGCGTCAAAAGAGGCAACGATACAGGGAGGTTCGCATGAACAGGCTGATTCAGGGAATGACGGCGGGTCTGGCGCTGGCCGGTTGCCTGGCGGTGGGGACGGGATGCGTCAAGACCTCGGGAACGGAAGTCTCGGGCGTGATGGTGACCGCGCCGGACGGCCAGGACGAGCTGAGCCGGGCCGTGATCATCAACAACACCAAGCTGGCCCGCCGCATTCAGGTCGTGGACGTGCGGCACGAGTACAAGGGAGACCTGCTGATGGCCAGCGTCACGGTGGCCTCGAAATATGCGGGCACGTTGCCGTTCCAGTACAAATTCGGCTGGTTCAATGCCGCGGGACTCGAAGTGAATGCCGACACGGATGCGTGGACCCCGGTTGTGCTCTACGGCAACGAGACCCGGACCGTGCAGGGCGTGGCTCCGAACGCGGAAGTCAAGGCGTTCAAAGTCAAGATTCGCAACTGATCGCGTGAATTTCGAACGCAAGGAGGTCATGGTGAAAAGAGGGACTGGCATCGGGCTGATCGTAGTGGCGGGCGCGCTGGCGTTGACCACCGGCTGCAGAAGCACGAAGGTGAGATACGGCGATCCGACCGCCTCGGAGCCGTTGAGCACGGATTTCGGATCGTCGGATCTGCAGCAGATCGCGGCGGCGATGGTGGATTCGCTGCTGGCGGACGCGGACGTGCGCGCGGCCACGACGTCGCGCAAACCGGTGATGCTGGTGGCCAAGGTTAAAAACAAGACGATGCAGCACATCGACACCGAATCGCTCACGGATTCCATCCGGACCAAGCTGATCCAATCGGGCAAGTTCTCGTTCATCGACCGGACGACGGACCAGGAGGCGCTGGACGAGTTTACGGCGCAGCAGGAGAGCGGGCTGGTGGATCCGGCGAAGGCCGTGCCGATGGGCACGCAGGCGGGGGCGGAGTTCATTCTGACCGCGAATCTCGCGGAGATCGCCCAGAAGGCGGGCAACAAGACGGATGTGTGGTACAAGTTCACGATGAATCTGAAGAACCTGAGGAGCGGCATTTTGGACTGGGCGGACGAGAAAGAGATCCGCAAGGTGGGCGAGAAGCGGTGGTTTGGCCGGTAATCAGGAAAAAGAAAGGAACGCATTCACATGAAGCGAATCATCATGGGCGTGGCGGCGGCAGTGGCCTGGTGTCTGACGGATGCGGCGCTGGCGCAGGATCGGCCGGGGCTGGCCCTGGGCGGCTTTTACGAAAACCGGACGGACAACGAGGTGGGAGGCGAGAATCTGGAGTTCGACTATTACGGCGTGCGGCTGGGATTACGGGACGAGCGGTGGTTCGAGGGCTTTGTGGATCTGGGCGTGCAGAAAGCCGAGTGGGGCGGGTACGAGGTTGATGACGGCGGCTTTTTCGGGTTGGGCGGCACGCTGTGGCTGCTGCGGGCCGAGGATTTGATGATCCCGCTGGACCTGGGCGTGTATGGAAGTTTTCACACCGGCGAGTGCGATCTGGAAGCGGATGCGGGACCGGCCGTGAACGGCGACTACACGCGGCTGGTGGGGCAGGCCGTGGTGCGGGCCGCGGGCTATGGCATCGCCAAGCCCTTTTTGCGGGCCGGCATCATGAAATCCGAACTGGATGTCTCCGGCTTCGGCGATGACGACGACTGGGACACGACCAATCCGGCCATCAACGTGGGAGTGGCGATTGACGCCGGCGAGCAGTTTATCCTGACGCTGGAAGGCAACTATGCCGAGAGCGCGGGCTTCGCGGTTCGCGCCGATTTCTGGTTCTGATTCACGGATTCAGCTCGCGTTGCTGTCCGTTGGGGTTGAGGTCTACCACCACATTGCCCTGCTGGGTGCGGAGGGACGTGACGGCTCCGTCCGTGACCGTCACGCGGCTGTTGTCGGTGGTCGCCACCAGTTCGCAGCCCGCAGCAAGGATGGCGGCCAGAGACAGCACGATCCCGGCGATTGCTTTCATGCGGCTTAGAATACCGGCTTCCCCCTTTCCGTCCAAGCCCGAAACGCGAGCGCGCCGAGGGCTCCCGAATAAAGCTTGACAAACCTAGTAGTGCGGCGTAAAAAAGAAAGTAGATAAAAGTATTGTATATACATATGATCAATATCGATCGCGCGTACCTGTCTGCAGCAGGAGGAAATCATGAAGACCACAGAAAAAACAATGAGGCGGTTGGCCGTGTTTGGGGTCGTGCTTTTCGCCTTGGGGGGATGGGCCGACGACGTCGTGCAAGAGACGGCCACGATTGAGTTTGATCCGGCGGTCCTATCCTCGTGGGACGCCTCACGATTTCCAGCGTGGGTCCGCAAGGCCGGGACGGAGGACGGCCGACTGGACCGGGAGGAAAGGTGTTGGGTTGCGGATGAGGCGCTTCCCCCCGGCCGGGGGCAATGCTGGATCGACATTGATCGCAACGCATTGCGCGCCGACCTGGGGCTGACGCTGCTGTTTGAGGCGACGACGGAGACGGATGTTGCCGTTCAGTTGTGGGACGACACAAGCCGCGTCGTGGCCGTCGATCTTTTCATGAACGTCATCGAGGAATCGACCTGGTTCAACACGCATACGTTTATCATTCCGCTGATGAAATATCCGAGCGCCAGCCGGATCGTGATCCGCCGAATCTCCGGCCGTGTCAAGATTCATGGAGTCGTGTTGACCCCGGTGCTGAGCGAAGCGGAAGGCGACTTTGGGGAATTGCTGGCCCTTGCGCGGACGCTGGGCGATCCGCTGAGCCCCGAGAACCCGGTGGTGCGGGCGGTGCGCGGGACCAGCCAGAAGAAGCCGCAGCCCCCAAGCCCGGCCATCGGGCCGGCGGCTTCCCCGCCGAACACGCTCGTCGAAAGGAGATCCGCCGATTCGACACGGACGACGGATCCCGCGGGAATGGTCGCCTATTACGACTTTGAGAAAGCGGCGACGGCCGAGGGATTGGTGCGAGACGAGTCCGGCAACGGCCACGACCTCCAGGTCCGGGGCCAACCGGTCAGTTTCATATCGGGTGTTTCGGGCAAAGCCGCGTTATTGGACGGCTCGTATTTCGAGACCCAACGGAATCCGCTGGAAGACACCCGCGATTTCACCATTTCGATCTGGTTCAAGACGGGGAGCCCCACCGCCAACTACAAGCTCGCCGCCGCGGCGTGGTGGTCGGGAGGCAAAAACGCTTCCGGTTGGAATATCGGCACGCACTATTCCGAGTTCTGGGCCGACAACCAGAAGGGGGGGCTGGATATCCGAACGGGCTGGGAACGACGCGTTTCTTTTCACAGGGGGGAGTGGAACCATCTCGTGGTCGTGTACAACGGGACGGCGATGCGCGAGTACATCAATGGGCAGCTATCCTTTGAGTGCCCTGGCACAGGCAGGAGCGCGGGAGCCGGACGGCCCATGACGGTCGGTTCCTGGAATGGCGGTTTTCTCTTTCGCGGCGTGATGGATGAGCTGCGTCTTTATCGTCGCGCGCTGGGGGAAGACGAAATTGTCGCGCTGTTCCATGAAGCTGGAAGTTGAAGGCAAGAACGGGCCGATCCGATAACGCCCAGCTTTTTGCTGACAGGCGGAGAGGCGCCCCCTATAATGCGGGCTGATTGTCGGATAGCGAAAACCCGCGTTCCGACGGGGAGACGCCATGATACCACGCTATACCGGCCCGGAAATGGGCGCGATCTGGACGGACGAGAACCGCTTCGCCATCTGGCTGAAGATCGAAATTCTCGCCTGTGAAGCCATGCACAAACTCGGGCTCGTGCCCGCCGCGGATTTGAAAGCCATCCGCACGAAGGCGGCGTTCGAAGTTGACCGCATCAACGCCATCGAGAAGAAGGTCAATCACGACGTGATCGCCTTTCTCACCAACGTGGCCGAGCACGTGGGCCCCTCTGCCCGTTTTATCCACAAGGGCATGACCAGTTCCGACGTGCTCGACACGTCGCTCGCCGTGCAGATGGTGCAGGCGGCGGATATCCTGATCCGCGGCGTCAAGGCGGTCCGGAAGGCGGCGGCGAAAAAGGCCCGCCGCTACAGGTACACCCCCATGATCGGCCGCTCCCACGGCATCCACGCCGAGCCCATCACCTTCGGCCTCAAGATGGCCCTCATGTACGACGAGTTCGGCCGCGCCCTCGCGCGGCTTGAGGCGGCCCGCGAGATTGTGCGGGTCGGCCAGCTTTCCGGCGCGGTCGGCACGCATGCTCACCTGGATCCGAAGGTGGAAGCCTATGTCTGCCGCAAGCTGGGCCTGAAGCCCGCCGCGATCTCCACCCAGGTTCTCCAGCGCGACCGGCATGCGGAATACATCGCCGCCATCGCCATCGTCGGCGCCTCGATCGAGCGGTGGGCCCAGGAGTTCCGCCACCTCCAGCGCACCGAGGTGCACGAGGTGGAGGAGTTCTTCGGCACGGAGCAGAAGGGCTCTTCTGCCATGCCGCACAAGAAGAACCCGATCACCGGCGAGAAACTGTGCGGCCTCGCCCGATTGTTGCGCGGCAACGCCGTGGCGGCCCTGGAGAACGTGGCGCTCTGGCACGAGCGCGACATCTCCCACTCCTCGGTCGAGCGGGTGATCATGCCCGACAGCACGATTGCCCTCGACCACATGCTCACGAACCTGGTCAGGCTGACCGAGGGGCTGCGGGTGTTCCCGAAACGGATGCAGGCCAACCTCGACATGACCCATGGCCTGATCCACTCCCAGCAGGTGCTGCTCCTCCTCACGGAAAAGGGGTTCTCCCGCGAGGACGCCTACCGGATGGTGCAGAAGCACGCCATGGCCGCCTGGGAGACGGGCCGCGAACTCAAGGCGCTGGTGGCGGCCGATCCCGAACTGATGAGCAAGGTGACGCCCGCGGAACTGGACCAGGTGTTTGATGTGTCCGTTCATTTCCGCGACGTCAAGCGCACGTTCAAGGCCGTCGGGTTGATCCGCTGATCGACACGCAAGGAAGCACGCATGAAGAAAAGAAACGTTTCCGCCTACGCCGCGGCCGGCGTCAACATCGATGAGAAGATGGCCGGCATCGAGGCGATCAAGAAAATGGTCAAAACCACCGCCACCCCCGGCGTGCTGAACGGTATCGGCTCGTTCGGCGGCATGTTTCGGTCGCCGGGCCAGGGCCAGATTCTGGTGGCCAGCACGGACGGCGTGGGCACCAAGCTCAAGATTGCCGCGCTGACCGGCCGGCACGACACGGTGGGGCAGGATATCGTCAACCATTGCGTCAACGATATCCTGGCGCAAGGCGCCCGGCCCCTCTTTTTCATGGATTACATCGGCACCTCCAAGGTGGACCGCCGGGTCATGGCCGACATCGTCAAGGGGCTCTGCGCGGCCTGCCGCCAGAACGGCTGCGCCCTGTTGGGCGGGGAGACGGCCGAGATGCCGGGGGTCTATCCGCCGGACGAATACGACCTGGTCGGCACGATCGTGGGTGTCGTGGACCGCAAGGCGGTCATCACGGGCGAAACCATCCGGCCCGGCGACGCGATTCTCGGTCTGCCTTCCACGGGCCTGCACACGAACGGCTATTCCCTGGCCCGCAAGATCGTGTTCGACAAGGCCGGGCTCACGGTCAAGGACCGGTTGCCGGGCACGACGAAAACCGTGGGCGACCTGCTACTGGCGGTCCACCGCAGCTACCTGAACCCCGTGACCGCGCTCATGAAAAAGGTCCGCATCCGGGGCCTGGCGCACATCACGGGCGGGGGATTCCCGGACAACGTGCCGCGCATCCTGCCGGCCGGTGTGACGGCGGTGTTTGACCGGGCCGCCTGGACAGTGCCGCCCCTCTTTGCGTTTCTGCAGCAGGCGGGTAACGTGGACCGCGAGGAAATGTACCGCGTGTTCAACATGGGCATTGGGATGGTGGTGATCGTGCGCGAGGCGGACGCGGACCGGGCCCTGGCGGCGCTCAAGGCCTGCCACGCGCACCCCATGCGGATCGGGCGCATCGAAAAAGGCAACGAACCAGTCCGCCTGGACAATTGATTGAAAGGGGCGGCCGCCGTGGTGGACGGTGGCGTAAGGGCTGCGGGAAGCGAGCGGCGGATCAGGGCTTTTCGACCGCCACGGGAGCGGCTTCAGGCGTGTCGTGAATGACCTTGTAAATGAGTTCGTTCTCGCGGACCATGCCGAACTGTTCGCGCACGAGACGTTCCACGAAGCGGGGATCGGAGCGAAAACGGGCCTGGCGCGTCTGGTAGTCGTGGATGCGCATTTCAAGTCCCGCGTTTTTAGCCTGCAGATCCTCTTTTTTCCGCTGCAACTCATTCATGCGCGTGTATTCGGGGATGAAAATATACAGGAGCCCGATGGCGCTGACCACGATGACCACGACGAGCGAAACCGTGAAAACGTAGGACCAGATATTGCGGACGGCGGGTGCGCGCATGTTCAACCTTTCCCGGCAAAGTCTAGCGTGCCGCGGCGGACGTGCAAGCGAAAAAAAGGCCGCCGGGCTGGCCGGCGGCCGGACTGAACGGAGGCGCTTACTTCCAGAGCGTGCCCGCGTAGATCGCGTTGTCGCCCAGTTCCTGCTCGATGCGGAGGAGCTGGTTGTACTTGCAGATCCGGTCGGTGCGGCAGAGCGAGCCGGTCTTGATCTGGCCGGCGTTGGTGGCCACGGCGATGTCGGCGATGGTCGTATCCTCGGTTTCGCCCGAGCGGTGGCTGACGACGGCCTTGTAGCCGGCCTTGAACGCCATTTCCATGGCGTCGAGCGTTTCCGTGAGCGTGCCGATCTGGTTGACCTTGATCAGGATGGCGTTGGCCGTGCCGGTATCGATGCCGCGCTTGAGGAACTTGACGTTGGTCACGAACAGATCGTCGCCCACGAGCTGGGTGTTGGCGCCCATGGCGTCGGTCATCTGCTTCCAGCCGTCCCAGTCGCCCTCGGCCATGCCGTCCTCGATGCTGAAGATGGGATATTTCTTCTGCAGGTTCTGGTAGAACTTGACCATCTCCGACGACGTGCGGGCGGAGCCGTCGCTCTTCTTGAAGATGTAGCGCTTCTTCTGTGTGTCGTAGAACTCGCTGGCGGCGGGGTCGAGGGCGATGACGATGTCCTTGCCGGGCTTGTAGCCGGCCTTTTTGATGGCCTCGACGATGACTTCGAGCGCCTGCTCGTTGCTCTTGAGGTTGGGGGCAAAGCCGCCCTCGTCGCCCACGGCGGTGCTGAGCTTCATGGCCTTGAGCACGCCCTTGAGCGCGTGGAAGGTTTCGGAACCCATGCGGAGCGCCTCGGAGAACGACGGGGCGCCCTTGGGCATGATCATGAACTCCTGCAGGTCCACGGGAGCGTCGGAATGGGCGCCGCCGTTGAGGATGTTCATCATGGGGACGGGGAGCACCTTGGCGTTGGCGCCGCCGATGTAGCGGTAGAGGGGCAGCCCGCTGTATTCGGCGGCGGCCTTGGCGGCGGCCAGGGAGACGGCGAGCATGGCGTTGGCGCCCAGCTTGCTCTTGGTGGCGGTGCCGTCGAGCGCGATCATGGCCGAGTCGATCGTCGCCTGGTCGCGCACATCGAGACCGACCAGTTCCGGGTTGATCCGCTCGTTGACGTTCGTGACGGCCTTGAGGACGCCCTTGCCGCCGAAGCGCTTCTTGTCGCCGTCTCGGAGTTCGACGGCCTCGTTCTCGCCGGTGGAGGCGCCGGAGGGGACGGCGGCGGTGGCCTTGACGCCGGATTCGAGTTGGACGTCCACTTCCACGGTCGGATTGCCGCGGGAGTCGATGATTTCGCGGGCGATGATGTCAACGATGGTGGCCATGTCTGATTCTCCTTGGGTTTGAGCGGCATAAGTTAGAATAAAAGGGAGGCAAAAGCAAGCGTGGAGTCACGGCTTTATCGATAAAACGCTTGCGGGATTCAAGTATTCCCGTTGCGCTCCGTCGTTGGCAGTGTCCGCAGATACGAGGCCAGGGCCCTGCCCAAGTCCTTTCCGAACAAACGTAAAGACGCTGGATTGACCTCGGCTCCGCCAGCGTTCGCATAGGGGATTTCGATTGGGAGGCCAAGCGCTTCGCCGGCGACTTCAGCGACAACCCATTGAGTGAATGTTCGGCCGCCGGTGTAGTTGTCGGCATTGTTCCATCCTTGGCCAAAAGGCAGGAGGTCCGCAGCGTGAAACGGCAGCGGACCGGCGCTCAAGGATTCGAGAATCCCGGAAAAACGGTTCTGTTTATGGGCATTCCGTTGATCGTCCAAACCCACCACATAGATGACTTCGTTATGCTGGCCTGCGATCCATGGGCAGTGCAAGTCGATGCCCACCTGCAGCCGGTCCCTTGCCCATCCGGGCAGCAGTCTGCGAATGGCCGCCGTGGAGGCATAAAGGCTCTTTCCCTCATAATCTCGGGCGTGATCCCGGGGACGGCGGTTCTTTCCCTGATCGCCTTCTTCCACCCCGTCTTTGTCTACAAACGGGATCACCAGCATCGCGACCTCTTCACGAACCCACTGCGCATCGGCATCGTTCCCCGTGAGCACCCACCCGAGCAGTCCTTCCAGTGCGTGGTTCGCCATCATCTCGCAACAGTGATGGCGACAGGTAATGGCAACCCGGTGATGGGGTTCCGGGTTCTGGCCGCCGAGCAGCAAATACTCGACCGTGCGTCCTTTTTCGGTTTTGCAGAGCGTATGGGTCGAGAAGACCGTGTTGGCGCCCACTCCTTTCAGGAATTGCCGCCAGTGGGACTCCTGGTAGGGCATGGCAAAGCTAAACCTGACCCACGCCTTGTCTTCCCGGAAGGTGTATGAAAAGGATCCGTCGTTGACGGCTTTGCTTCCCAGCCAGTTCCAGGTTTCGCCCTCGTCGCGCGAGACCGCCGGACCATGAACCCCCAGCGCACGGCTCTGGGTGAAGGTGAAGCGCAGGGTCCTTCCCTCCGCGCCGCGCACACGAAAGCACCAGTAGAACCAATCCGATGAAGAGTCCCGCAGATCCTGATGCATCCGCACTTCATCACCATCCATGCCTTCCACGACGATGTTCCCACCCGGGAAACGGTTGTCAAACTCAATGGGCATCGCGCGACTCTCCTCCGGCACATCGGCGGCGGTGACGGGCGCCTACCAGCCGTGCCGTCCACCGGTCTTGTTCGGCTCCTGTATTCAATCCAACGCTTTGAAATCTCCGCGGAGCAGTGCGTTCTTCAGGTCCATGTAGCTTCTGAAGTCGTCCCAGGAGACGTCCGGCGGAACCGTGTGGTCAACAGTGGGGATGAAGCCGCCTTCCTCGATCAACGGAATGAACTCCTTAAGGTGTCGGCGCACGGCGTCCCGACCGCGGGAGAGGATTCGCTTGTCGACCCCGCCCCAAAGGCGAAGGGACCTGCCAAACCGCTTTCGCCACTGCTGGGGAGTAACCTCAGAGGCCCGTTCGATGGGCCATATGGTATCCACTCCTGCGTCAAGAAGAAGCGGAATCAAGACGGTAGGGTCGCCGTCACTGTCCACGGCCACATATCGCGTGCCGTGCGACCGGAAGAACTCCACCAATCGCTTCAGGTGCGGAAAGATGAAGGTGCGGAACGTCTCCGGACCGAGAAGCGGTCCGCCTTTCATCGCCATGTCCTCGTTCAGAACAAAGTAGTCCACCTGTATCTGGTCGAGCACGGGACGGCTCGTCTCGATGATGAAGTCTGCAAAGAACTCCATCATCTCGTGCATCAGCGCCGGACAGTCGTACCAGGCGAACGAAAGCGCCTCCGTACCCATGAACTCCCGCGCCCGCCAGTAGAAGCCGTTGGCAGCGCAATTCTGTCCGAGGACCAGGGGAAAATCCCGCTGTCTCCAAGTGGCGATACGGTCGGACAGGTTCGCCGGGTAGCGCCCCGGCACGGCCGCGACCAGGCGTTTCCTGATTGCCGGAAAGTCCTCCGGCCCGCGGACCGGAAATTCGAGGTACTGGTCCATTGACATGCGGGTGCCGTACGCCGTCCCTTCTTTGAGCGCCTTGGTGATGATGCCCTTGCTGTTCCGCGCGATGACGTACTCCGCCGTTTCCTCGACGACTTTGTGCTCGAAAGCAGGGATGAAATCGTAATTGACGTCGACGTACTCCCGATGGTCGAGCCCGAGGTCCTGTTCCCCGACGAACCAATCCCACGTGAAGTTCCTCACACGGTCCGGCGACTCTTTTTCCCATCGCGCGCGGGTCTGGCCCCAGAGGCCGAGTTCATGGTTGGGTCGTGCGCACGGCTGATACTCCATACACGCCCTGAAACGATCCAGAGCGGTCGCGCCGGGTCTCCTGTGCTCATCTACCGGCAAGGGGGTCATTGGACCTGCTCGAGCTTCGCCTGGCAGCCCAGGCAGAACCGCACGCCGGGAATCGCCTGGCGGCGGGCTTCCGGGATCGGCGCCCGGCAGGTTTCGCAATGGGTCAGGCTGTCCCCCGACGGCAACAGGCTCTTCGCCCGTTGCACGCCCTCGGCAACCGTCGCATCGATCTGATCCTGAACCGCATTGTCTCGTGTCCACCCTACAGCCATGTCCATTCCTCCTTTCCTCGGCGCCTGTTTTTGCGTCCGCGGCATTCACCGAAGCCACTCCGCTTGACGAATTGATCTTAGGCCGCCGCCGCCGCCATCCGCAAGCACAATCGCAAGCTTGGGCCGTGGGTGCGAAGCCCGCCGCGGGCTGAGCTACCCACGAGCCGGTTGTTGTGCGGCGCCTCTATCGAATCTCCAGAACGGTTGAAAGTGCTTTGCCGACGACATCCAGATCGGCAGGAAGCATGGTCTCAATCTTTGACTTGAGCCGGTGCTTCCCAACCGCCCGGATTTGATCGATCACGGCCACCGCCGGCTGCCCCTGGCAAGTGACCGAAACGGTAATCGGAGGGTGGGATTTGGCGGCCGTGGAAAGAGGAATCACAACGACGGTCCGACGCAGTTCGTTGAGTGTGTTGTGCGTAAGTACCAGACACGGCCGCGTCTTCTTTATTTCCGATCCCTGCGTCGGATCGAGCGAGACCCACCAAACGTCACCACGTGCAATAGCGGGATCACTCATTCGACCACCCCGTCTTCAATCGACTGCCAATCGTCAATCTCGCGTTCGAGCGCCTTGTCTCGATTGGCCGCGCGGCATGCCGTAGCCAGCGAACTTTCATGTTTCGACAAGACATCTTCCAGCAATCGGGCAACAAGGCGTGAACGTTGCCGGGGCGGCACGACCACCTGGAACCGGTGAGCGACAGAATCAGGAATGGATAGCGTTATTCTCATAAAGATATATTATGCATTACGCATTATGCTTGTCAATCGTTTCTCCTGGGCACAACGCCGCCATCAGCCGCGCGAGGCACGAGCGTCGGCTGCATGGCTTTGTTCAGCATGGTTGCCGATTTCATCCGCTAGCCGGGACAGGAGCGCTTTGGGTAGGCAATGTCCAAGCCCGTCAATTTCTATCAGTCGGCCATTTGGCAGCAAGTCAGCAATATGCCTGCCGTGAGGCGGCGGGTTGAGCGGGTCCTCAGAACCCTGAATGACCAAGGTCGGAACGCTGACCTTTCTCAGCTCTTTCCCCCGAGCAAGAGGTACTGGCATTGCCATTGCGTGATTACCAGGTTGTGCCCAAGTTCCGGCATGATCTATACATCGTTGCTCACGCAGGCGAAAATCCGAGGCATCAAACTCAAGCTTCGCTCCCGAAAGGAGGCTCCACTCTTTCACGCGACGATCAAGTTCTTCTTCCATGCTCTCAGAGGGCGTCGCTCGCGCAGAAAGCGCTTCAAGCACCTCTTTCTTTGGAAGGGGCAAACCATCCGGAGAGCTCTCACCTGAAAACGCGCGTCCGATATTACCGACGAAGTCCACATCAAGTGCTGCTCCACACATGAGGGTCAAACTGTGGAGCCGATCCATATGGTCTAGCGCAAGCACTTGCCCTAACGTCGCTCCCATCGATAAGCCTACAACATGTGCCTTATCCACTTCCCACGCGTCGAGAATCGATACCGCATCTGACGCCAGATCCTCCACGGTATAGGGGGCATCATCAAACTCGATGAAGGTAGAGCGTCCCGTATCACGATGGTCATACCGAATCACGCGATATCCCCTGGACACGAGCAGTTCAACGAATTCATCCGGCCACATCAAAGCGGATGCATTCGCACCAGAAACCAATAGTATCGCTTCTCCTTCCTCCGAGCCGACAGATTGACTCCAAAGTAATCTGTCATTCACGGATACAAATTTCTCTGGCATCAAAAACTCCCGATGTACTTCCACTCGTGACTGCTGAACGTCAGCGGTCAGGGGCGGCGCGGCAGCGCCGTACCGTGCGACGCCGTGTTGTGCCTTTCAGTCGTGTTCAATGTCTTCCCACAGGTTCTTGTTGAACGGTGCGTGCCGTGACGGACAATTCTCTCGGTGGCAGACTTCACAGCTTCGGAAATCCGATTCTGTCGGGAACATGAGGCCCGAAGTCGTCTTGTTCGGCACCATCAGGAACGACTCGGTCAACTGGACTCCGATTTCACTCTCTACACTGCCCAGCAGAGAGAACAACATTTTCTGCTGCTCAATTGGCCAGACGGCAACATCGCCAGAACCCGGGCGCATGGTGGCCGTCTTGCCAAGACGGAACTTGCGATGCAGATGGTCACTCAGATGCTTGTTGGCTGCACCAAGTAGAAAGGCCTTGATCAAGTCCCACCAGAATTCCTTCAGCATATCCCCTTTTCCGGTGAACGCCTGATCCATCTCGTGTCCGCAGGTGGCCACAAGCGGGAAGACCCGTTCGACCGACTTCAGATTATGTGACAGGGCTCGACTTCTGAACCAGACATTCTCAATCTGAATTCCGTCACCGTCCCGACCTGTGACAAATGAGACAGTGTAAACAGCCTTCGGGCTGCCAATCTTGTGCGCCAAATCGATCAAAGCACGCAATTCCGCTGCGTCGTCCGATCCGACTTCAACATGGGCTTGCTTCATAATCTGGTCAGCGTCGACTGAGAAAGGGATTTTGTCGAGTGTTTCCATCTATCTCTCCTTGGGCACAACGCTGCCCGTGACCGGCGCTGGAAGACGCCGTCTGCGGCGGATTTCAGCGTA
>CAZSUH010000029.1:0-29067 GCA_964609905.1 uncultured Verrucomicrobiota bacterium | reverse complement strand
CATCTTCGTGCCCCATCGGGTTCCCGTGATGTAGCGTAGCCGCGCCGCGACCAGCAGCACGGCCGCATTCCCGTCTAGGAAAGCTCCCACGACTCGGGTCCGCCGCCGGATTTCCCGCATGATCCGTTCCAACGGATTGGTCGTCCGGATCCGGATCCAGTGCTCCCGCGGGAAACTCATGTAGCTGAGCGTTTCTTCCACCCCTTCCCGGACGATCTGCGCCGCCTTCGCCAGTTTCATGGCCAGCAGCTTCTTCTCCACGTCCAGAGCCTTCTTCAGGGCCGCCTTGCGGTCTTCCTGGGCGTGAATCGCCTTGAGCATGGCGACCACCTCCTTGAGCTTGCTGCGCGGCACGTTGGCCATCACGTTGCGGTACCCGTGCACCATGCAACGCTGCCACTTGGCTTGCGGGAAGATCTCGCCGACCGACTCGACCAGGCCCAAGCACTTATCCGTGATGAACAGTTCCGTACCCTTTAACCCGCGCTCCTTCAAGTGGCGCAGGAACCCGTGCCAGCTGGCCTTGTCCTCCTTGGCGCCTTCCTCCACGCCCAGCACGTCCCGATAGCCATCCTCATCCACTCCCACGGCCACCAGGACGGAGACGTTTTGCACCTCTCCGCCCCAGCTGCGCTTCAGCCAGATCGCATCGAGCCACACATACGCATAGGTGCCCGTTAACGGCCGATTCCGCCACTCCTCGATCCGTCCGGCTACCTTCTGGTTCAGTTCACTGACGGTCGAGGGGCTCACCCGCGTGCCCCACAAGGCATCCGTGATATCCTCGATCCGTCTCATGGAAACACCCGCGAAATACATCTCCAGCAGGGCTTCCTCTACGGAGCTTTCCCGCCGGCGATACCGTTCGATGATCTGCGTCTCAAAAGGCAGGCTGCGCAATTTCGGCACCTTTAAGTTGACGGCTCCGGCCTGCGTATCAAGCTTCCTGGAGTAATGCCCGGCCAACGTGTCCTGCCGAGCCTCGGTCCGTTCGTAGCGCTTGGCCCGGCACAACTTCTGGGCTTCCGCGTCCAACAGCCCGTTTAAGGTCTCTTCCACGGACTGACGCACCAACTTCCCCAGGTGCGCCTTGATCTCCGTTTCGTTCACTTCAATTGCGTTCTTTATCCCGACTTTTTCCTCTGATACAGTCTTTGCCATGGGGTGTCCCTCTTGTTAGGTTGAGGTCGTCAGATAACCCCTTCTTAGCTTGAGGGCTCCCCTTTTGAAAGTGCGAAAAATAGCCTACGTTATCGCCGCTGGCGCGATATCCTCTCCGAAGACGATCTTGCCCTCTATGCGGAAACCAAGGCGCGTATACTCTCGCTCGATTGCGCTCAGTGGCTTGAAAAAGGCGGGGACATATAGAGATCGCGAGGCGGAGCGCCTTTTCCTGCGCGCATTTTTCTTGTCCGAAACCGCCCTTTCTCTTATAACCGGCGGAAACAGGAGGCTCCATGCAAGCCGAACTGCGCGATGCGCTTGAATTTCTGTACGCCGATTCCGCCGTTTCCAAAAAGCCCCGTTCCGCCGTCACCCTCGACGTGGCCCGCCACGGCACGGCCGTGATTCATGTCCTGCTGAACACCCTCACCCCCGGCGCGTCTCTCCGCTTTTCCGTCCGCGCGGCCGGCAAGCCGGTCCGCGACGCCCACTGGTTCCGGCTTATCGACGTGCCCGTGGAATCCAACACCGGGCCCGTCGGCTTCATCGAAAAGGACGGCCAGCGCAATCCCTTCGTCATCCGCCGCGCGCCGTTCCGCGTCTTCGACGCCATGGAACCGGTGGACGAAACAGTCCGCCCAGCCGGCCCCATTCTCGCGCTCCGCCTTCACCTCCCCGCCAACAAGCCCGGCCGCCACACGTTCACCATCCTCGTTCAAGCCGGCGCGGAAAAACAAACCCTTTCCCTGACCGTGCGCGTTCATGCCGCCGCCATCCCGCCTGTCGGTCGCCGCAGTTTCTTCTACACGAACTGGTTCACGTTCGATGGCATGGCCAAACGACACGGCCTCCAGCCCTGGAGCGAAGCCCACTGGCGCATGATCCGCCGCTACGCCGACCTCATGGTCCACGGCCGACAGAACACCTTCTGGCTCCCGCTCGGCTCGATTTTCTCCGTGAAGGACAAAACGCCCGTCCTTAACCGGCTCCGCCTACGCCGGATCGTGAAGACCTTCACGGACGCGGGCATGCATTATATCGAGGGCGGCCACGTGGCCGGCCGGCACAATGGCGACTGGAAAGCCGAGACGTTCGACACCGTTCTGGTCAAGGAGCGCGCCACCTCGCCCGAAGGCAACGCGGTCCTGGCCGCCATTGCCCGCCAACTCGTGGAAGAAATCGATCGCAATGGCTGGCGCGACCGCTGGATCCAGCACGTCACGGACGAGCCCATCGCCGAGAACGCCACCGATTACCGCATCCTCACCGGCATGATGCGCAAACTCATGCCCGGTCTGCCCATCCTCGACGCCACCATGGACCCCAAGCTCGTCGGTTCCGTCGATATCTGGTGCCCGCAGGCCCAGGAATACCAGAAGAACCGCGCCGAATTCGAGGCCCAGCGCGCGCTGGGCGACTCGATCTGGTTCTACACCTGCTGCTTCCCCGGCGGGCCGTGGCTGAACCGCCTGCTGGACATGGAACTGCTCCGGTCCGCGCTCGTCGGCTGGGGCGCCGCGCGATTCGGCCTCGACGGCTTCCTCCATTGGGGACTCAACCACTACAAGTCCGACCAGGATCCGTTCCGGCAAAGTGTGGTCAAACACGGCGGCACCAACTCCCTCCCGCCCGGCGATACCCACATCGTCTATCCCGGCCGCGGCGCGCCCTGGTCCAGCGTGCGTCTCGAAGCGCATCGCGAAGGGTTCGAGGATCTCGAACTGCTCCGGCGCCTCCAGGCGCGCGATCCCAAACGGGCGGCCCGCATTATCGGCAAAGTTATCCGCGGTTTCGATCGTTACACCAAAAACGTCGCGGTCTTCCGCGCCGCCCGCAAGGAACTGCTCCAAGCGCTCGCATGAAACCAATTCCGTCAAGGGTCGGCGCCGCTTTACTTGGGGCCGCCATCCTCCTCCTGCCGACCGGTCCGGCCCGCGCCGGCGCGCTGGCCAGCTTCGAAGCCGGCGCGGTTTCCGGGTCCGGCGGCCACGGCGGTGACTGGGGTTACGATCCCTTCCTCATGGATCTTGTGGCCCGGATTTGCGTCGAGGGCGTCTTCTACGGCGGCGCCTGCAGTTGGTTCCGAACCTTCCCCGACGCCGGCGACTACATGGACCTGCCCGTCGAACCTCGCGCCTACGGCGAGGCGTTGATCCCCATCGTCCGAGTCGATTCCTCCTACCACTGGATCGAATCCGACGTGCACGCCGTCGAAATCGCCGCCGAGCTCGGTTACGGCCCCTTCGCCGCGCAGTTCACCCAGACCCGGTTCGAAGAACAAGAGCCGGACGACACCATGATCCTGACCCGCTGGCACGGCCTCTACCGGATGTCGTTCGGCGCAGGCGTCGAAATCGACATGGGCTTCGGATCCCTGATCCTCGACGGAAACGACCAGACCGGCCGCTTCTCGTTCACCCTCCCGATTCTCTACCACCCGCTCCCGGGCACCGGCATCGAGTTCCGGCCCGCCTGGTCCGAGAACGTGGAGGAATACGATCTCGCCCTGCTGGCCGGCTGGAACTTCATTTCCCTGAAAGCCGGCTACCGGTGGCTGCGCAGCCCCGGCCGCTCCCTGAACGGCCCCTACGCCGGCCTGTCCGTCCACTTCTAACCCACCCCTGAGACACAGCCCCATGCGCCATAGCCGCCCGCCCCGCTTCGACAACCTGCTCGCCGTGCTCCAGTGCCGCAAACCCGACCGCCCCACCTTGTTCGAGTTTTTCCTGAACGGCCCGCTGTACCGCAAGCTGGCCGGCCAAGCCTGGTCGGACGATCCCGCGCCCTTGCCGCAAAACCGAAACCTGGTGGCCGCTTTCAAGGCCGCCGGCTACGACTACGCCACCGTCTACGGCTCCACCCTCCGCTTCCCCGGCGGCGAACACGACGCGGCGCAGACCATCTCGCTCAACCAGGGCGCCCGCATCACGAATCGCTCCAGTTTCAACGCATACCCCTGGCCCGATCCAGACGCGCTGGATTACTCGACCCTCCGCACGATCGCGCCTGCCCTGCCGCCCGGCATGAAACTGATCGTGTGCGGACCCGGCGGCGTGTTGGAAAACGTGATCACCCTGGTGGGCTTCGACAACCTGTGCTACTTGCTCGCCGACGATCCCGGCCTGGCCGAGGATATTTTCGCCGCGGTCGGCCGCCGCCTGGTCCGGCACTATGAACTCGCGGCCGCTTACGAAACCGTAGGCGCCTGCATCTCGAACGACGACTGGGGCTTCAAAACCCAGACCATGCTGTCCGTGGCCGACATGCGCCGGTACGTCTTCCCGTGGCACGTGAAGATCGTGGAGGCTATCCACAAGGCCGGCAAGCCGGCCATCCTCCACTCCTGCGGCGAAGCGCGCGAGATCATGGAGGACATCATCACGGTCATGCGCTACGACGGCAAGCACTCCTACGAGGACGTCATCATGCCCGTCGAGGAGGCCTACGCGCGCTGGGGCGGACGGATCGCCATTATGGGCGGCATCGATGTGGACTTCATCATACGCTCCTCGCCCGAGGCCATCACCGAACGCAGCCGCGCCATGCTCCAGCGCACGGCCGCCAAGGGCGGGTATGCGTTGGGCACCGGCAACAGCGTGCCGCCGTTTATCGAGGACGCCAAATATTTCGCCATGACCCGCGCCGCTTTGGAGGATTGAACCCATGACCGATTCCGCCGCCGATTTCCAACAACCCGCCTGGCTCCACGACCGCCTCGAGTGGTTCATGGACCTCCGCTTCGGACTCATCCTCCACTGGGGCCCCTATGCCCAGTGGGACTGCTGCGAGTCCTGGCCCCTCGTGCCCGATGCCTTGTGGGCGCGGACCGACGACATGTCCTGCTGGACCGGGCGCGGCAAGGACCTGGCCCGGTTCAGCCGGGATTACCGGGCACTCAACCGCACCTTCAACCCCGTGAAGTTCGATCCCGACGCCTGGGCGAATATTGCCGTCGAGGCCGGTTTCCGGTACGTGACCTTTACGACCAAGCACCACGACGGCTTCTGCATGTTCGACACCGCCACCACGGATTACCGTATCACCCACCCCGACTGCCCGTACCACCGGAACCCGAAGGCCAACGTGGCCAGGGAGGTGTTCAACGCGTTCCGCCGCAAAGGCCTGGCCGCCAGTTGTTACTTCTCCAAGTCCGACTGGAACTCCCCGTATTACTGGTCGCCCGATTCGCCGCCGGTCAATTGCAGCCCCAACTACAACACGCGGGAAAATCCCGGCCGCTGGAACAAGTTTGTCTCGTTCGCGCATCGCCAGGTCGAGGAACTGATGTCCGGCTACGGGCCGTTCGACGTACTCTGGCTCGACGGCGGCCAGGTCCGGCCGCCCGACCAGGATATCCGCATGGCCGACCTCGCCGCCATGGCCCGCCGACACCAGCCCGGCCTCATCATCGCCGACCGCACGGTGGGCGGACCCTACGAAAATATCGTCACGCCGGAACAGGAGATCCCCGATAAGCCGCTCGGCGTGCCGTGGGAATCCTGCATGACGCTCGGAAACCGCTGGAAATACTGGTCCTCGGACGTGTTCAAGCCCGCGTCCAAGGTGATCGAGATGCTGATCGAAACGACCGCCAAGGGCGGCAACCTGCTGCTGGGCGTGGGCCCGGGTCCGGACGGTTCCTTTCCGACGGAAGCGGTCTCGCGGCTCCGCGAAATCGGCGCCTGGCTGCGGATCAACGGAGAAGGCATCTTCGGCTCGCGCGCGCGTCCGCCGTATGCTTCGGGTCCGGTCCGTTTCACGCGCCGGGGTTCCTACGCCTATGCCTTCCTCCTGCCGGAAGCCTGGAAAAACGCGGCGGACGGGGAGATCGAAATCCGCGGCCTGCGTCCGCAAGCCGGTTCCGAGGTGCGGCTGCTGAAAACCGGAGCGCCGGTCGCCTGGCGCGCGCTGGACGACGGCTTCGCCGTGCGGCTTGCGGCTGCGGTCACGGCCGGCCAGCCCGCGATCGCGCTGCGGATGGTTCCGGCATAGCGACCGGTCCGATCAGGCATCCTCCAGCAAGCGCCGTTTCAGCATATCGCTGAAGACCGAGTAAACGACATCGCGCCGTTCCGCGAACAGACAGCGGATGCACGGCGGCTTTCCGGGTTCGGCGACAGTCGCATAGAGGATTCGATACGGCCCGACCCGCAACCGGAAGTAGCCGCGCAAGGGCCCTTCCAAGGCCCGGATATCGCCCTTCTCTCCCTCCAGCTTGCGCAAGGCCAGCCGAATACGCCGGCGCGGTTCGGGCGGCTGGCTTTTCACAAAGGCCACGACCTGATCGGCCAGCTCAATCCTCATGGCCGATCGCCTCGAGGGGATGGAAGTGCAGTGCCCCCTTCTCGTACTCGCGAATGGCGCGCATGGCCGACGGATTCGCCAGGATTTCCAGGGTTTCCACGATGGCCTCCATCCGTTCCCGCGACACGACATAGGCCACGGTGTCGTCGTGCCGCGTGATGGCGATCGCGCCGCTCTCGGCCGATTCGCGCACCAGGCGCGAAAACCGGCTCTGCGCCTGTGAAATGGAATACGTATTTTTCATGGAAATACTATATAGAATAGGGCCGGCTGGCTCAAGGAGAAAAACGGCGCGATTTTACGCCACCGTGAGCCAGCGGCGTGTCCGGATCGCCTTGCGCTCGAGCTCGATCAGGCGGACGCTGTCGCGGGTGCTGTCCGCGGAGCACAACTCGTTGGCATGCTCGCCGCGCACGCAGCCGAGGAAATAACGAAGTTCCTCGTGATACGCGTTCGCGCCTTCCACCGGAAGAATCTCGTCCTTCGCCGCGCCCGCCTTGCGCACGCGCAGGGCCGGATCGGGATGAATCCCGTAATCCATGGAGGCATTCTCGAAGAACGCCTGGAACGTCATGGCGAACGCCTGGTACTTCCAACTTCCCTTGATCGTGACCAGGCCGTTCTCGTATTCCCAGAGCGCGGTCACATCGTCAATGCCCCCGGTGCGGCCGACCGTTCCGCCGGCGGTCATTGCGTGCGGTTGGCCGAGCGCGTGGAGCGCCCAGTCCACGTCGTGCAGATGCAGATCGAGAATCGCGCCGCCGGACCGCTTGTGATTTCCGAACCAGTTGTCGCGGTCCCAGCCGGCATACCCGCCGATTCGGGTCATGGTCAGGGCCACCAGCTTGCCGTAGGTCTGTTCGTCCACGGCTTTTTTCAGGACGCGATACTCCGGCCAGAACCGCAGGCACTGGCCGACCATCAAGTGGACCTTGTTTTTGTCGCGCGCCGCGATCATGGCATCGCACTGCCGCGCGTTCAGGGCCATGGGCTTTTCGGAGAACACGTGAATGCCCCGGTTCATGGCCTGAATCGCGAGCCGGGCGTGCAGATCGGTCGGCAGCGCCGTGATCAGCGCGTCCAGCTTTTCTCGTCTCAACATCCTGCCGAAGTCGGTGTAGGCGCGGAACGCGGTCGGTTCGGAGGACCGATTGCCGGCGTCGATGTTGATGGCCACCTGTTTGGCGGCCAGTTGCTCGGGCCGCTTGTCGCAAATGGCCACCACCTCCACGTCCTCCATCCGGGCCAGGTTGCCGCCATGCACATGCCCCAGTCCGCCATACCCGCAAATGCCCACTTTCAGCTTGCTCATAAATCCCTTTACCGCTTCCAGTTCTTCCTCAGGTAGTCCATATACTTGTCGCACATCTCGTCGGACACATTGGCGGGGATGTGGTTGCCCACCGCCCACATGAAGCCCGGACACTTTTTAGCCAGCGCCAGCGTGGCATCCATCTCCGCCTTCACCTGCTCCCAGGTGCCCATCGCCAGGGTCCGGCAGTCCGCCTTGCTGCCCACGATGCAGTGCGTCTTCCCGAACCGTTCGCATACCCAGTCGAGGTTGTTCGTGGGCTCGAAGATGAAACCCTCGGCGCCGGCGGCGGCCACATCCTCCATGAACATGTCGAAGGTGCCGTCCGAGCAGAACAGCACCTTCTTGCCCGCTTTTCGGAGCGGCTCCCACATCCGTTTGTACAGCGGGAAGATGACGCCGCGATAGATCTTCGGGTTCATGAACGGGCCGGCGGTCCAGACCATGTCGTCGTGCTGGATGTAGGCCTCGATCGAGGTCTCGGCCCAGGCCTCCGCGTGGCGGATGCTGTAGGCCCCGATCCGCTCCAGCACTTTCGCGAACCGGGCCGGATCCGCGCCCGCCGCCTCGAGCAGCATGTCCCAGCCGAAAATGGCGATGGCCCCCGACACCACGGTCCTGTATCGCCCGCCCGTCACCACCTGCTCCGGGTTGCCCGCCTGGGCCCACTGGTAGTTATCCTCGTAAAATCGGACCAGTTCCCGGTGATCCGGAATGCCGTATTCCTTGAACGGATCGAACTCGAACACCTCTTCCACGTCCTCGAATGGACACTTCTGCGCCTGCCGCTGGTCGCTCCCGTCGGCGGCATAGACGGCATGACCCATGTCCGTCACGCGCCCGAGCTTCGCCCACTCCACGGGGCCGTCATTGGTGTTCCAGGCGAAATCGAACTCCCACGCCTCGGCGATGGGCTTGCCGAGCTTCTTCCGGTACTCCGTGTGGTACTCCATCGAGTATTCCGTGTGCGCCAGCCGCGGCGTGGGACGCAGACAGATCGTGTCCATCCCAATTTTCCGGCTCATGCTTTCGCTCCTTGTTGAAAAACATCGGATAGATGTAACAGAAATCGACACCCATCGCCAGCAGGATCGATCAGCCGGGACGCAACTCCCCCCCCCCCACACACACCTGCAGCTCCGGCACAATCCGCTCAAGTCCGGCGGCGGTGTTCTTTACCGGTCAATTCGCGTCGTGTTTCGGTTGCGTGCATGCGTGTCATTCCCGGTTGTCGTATCCCCGTTCTCCATTTATAGATCCAACCTCATGCCGTCGTGGGCCACAATCACTCTGTTTCCCAGAAGCGCTTCCGCCTTCCGTTTCTCGCCGTCCGGATCTTTCAAGACCGCTCTTCCGTGATGCATCAGCACCAACTGGCCAAACCGCTTCCCCGATTCCTTCAGATGGCGGCAAACGGCCTCGACCTCGTGATGCCCCGTTTCCATGAGCAAGAATGTGCTGCCCTCGATAAGCGGCTCCAACTCCTCGATGCTTTGAACGTCTCCCGAGTAGACGATGCGGGTGTCGCCGATTTCGATGCGAAAGGAATAAGACTTGAAGGGCTCCGTCGCGCCAAGATGGCGGTTGCGCAGCGCCACGACCCGCACTCCGTGTTGATCGTAAATCAAACCGTCCGCGCAGGGTCTCGCGGTGATGGTAAACACGTTTGAAAACCCGCCTTCGGTTCCAAGAAGCATGCGGTGCAGACCATCGAAAACGTCCATGTCGGGGATCACGAGATCGATCCGGCGATCCATCAGCCGCTGACGCGCCTCGCTGGACACGGTCGTGAGTTTTCTCAATGTCCAGAGAAGGTTCGGCAGACCGCCAATGTGATCCATGTGCGTATGCGAGATGAAAATCGCCTCCGTCGCAGGCAAGTCCAAGCCGGCCAGGTACGCGTTGTAGGAGCATCCTTCGCCCGCATCGAACCAGAACACGTTTCCGCCATGTTCGATGGTGACCGCGGTGTGATGCCGTCCCGGCATGGGCTCGGTTCCGCTGCAGGACCCCCAAATAGAAAGCGTCCCGATTCTTTTCATGCCGTTTTTAATCCTGGATGGAACGTCCCGCGCTGACCCAGTGAACGACGGACGATAGCCTGACGCGACCGATTTTGAAATCATTTTTTGAACAGGTCCGCATGGGTTCCCATGCGTTTGAACTTCTCGATGGTCTTCCCGCGTCGGAGCGCCAGCTTCACGTCCCGCGCAAACGCCGGCTTGTGTTGCGTCCGCCTTTGCTTGTATAGTCGCCTCCGCACGGAAACAGGAGATCACCCATGAAATTCGGCGTTTGTTGCGGACCCGAACTGGCCACGCTGGCCAAACAGGCGGGCTACGATTACTGGGAATGGTCCGTTCCCGGCCTGCTTAAACCGTTGGAAGACGAAACGGCGTTCATCACCGCGCTGCGGCAGGCGCGCGATACCGGGCTTCCCTGCCCCGTGGTGAACTGCTTCCTGCCCGGTTCCCACAAGGTCACCGGCCCGGCGGTCGATCCCGCCCTGTTGCGTGGCTATGTGACGGTTGCCTTTACCCGCGCGCGACGGGCCGGGGTGACGCACATCGTCTTCGGCTCGGGCGGGGCGCGCGCCGTGCCCGAGGGGTTCGACCGCGCGGAAGCGCGACGCCAACTCGTGGCGTTCCTGAACATGGCCGCGCCCATCGCCGCGGAAAACGGCGTGACGATCGCCATCGAGCCGCTGAATCCCAAGGAATGCAACTTCCTCACCACCGTGGCGGAATGCGCGTCGGTCATGCGCGAGGTCAACCACCCCGCCGTGCGCCTGCTGGTGGACGCCTTTCACTTTTTGAACGGCGACAACGCGCGTGCGGACATCGAGGCCAACGGCCCGTTCTTCGTCCACACCCATGTGGCAACCCGGGAAAAACGGCTGTTGCCGGGCGCGGAGCCGGGCGACTTGGCGCCGTTTTTCCGCGCGCTCGCGCGGGGCGGCTACACCGGCCGCCTGTCGTTCGAGGGAAAAATTCCCGAACCGACGACCGTCCAGGCGCTGTCCGGCGGCCTGGCGGAGATGAAACGCCTGGAGCGCGAAGCCCGCTAAGGGGCCGTTTCACGAATAACAGTTGGCGTCCGAGGGAAAACGGCCTGTTTTCACATCCTCGCTGTACGCCGCGAGCGCCTCCCGCATGACGGCGCCCAGTTCGAGATAGCGCTTGGCGAATTTCGGAGTCGCCTCCGCGGGGGTCATGCCGAACAAATCGTGGAAAACCAGAATCTGTCCGTCGCACGCGGGCCCGGCGCCGATGCCGATGACCGGAACCCGGACCGCCGCCGACACCTCCTCGCCCAGGGCGCGCGGCACGCCTTCGAGCACAATCGCGAACACGCCCGCTTTCTCCAGGGTTTGCGCGTCGGCCAACAACCGCTCAGCCTCCTCTGGACGCCGGCCCTGCACCTTGTACCCGCCCATCGCGTGCAAGCTCTGCGGCGTCAGGCCGATATGGCCCAGCGCGGGAATCCCGTTCTCCACCAGCGCCGCCACCGTCTCCGCGCGCAGCGCGCCCCCCTCCAACTTCACCGCGCCGACCCCGCCCTCCTGCACGAACCGCCCCGCGTTCAACAGCGCCTGCTCGCGGCTCGCCTGGTAGGTCATGAACGGCATGTCCCCCACCACCAGCGCGTATTTGACCGCGCGCGACACCGCCGCGGCATGGTGGATCATCTGGTCCAAGGTCACCGGCAGGGTGTTCGCATACCCCAGCACCGACGTGCCGAGCGAATCGCCCACCAGCACGAGCGGCAGTCCCGCCTCGTCGGCCAGGCGGCCTGAATAATGATCGAATGCGGTCAGGCAGGCGAACTTCTCGCGCCCCTTGAGCGCTCGGATCCGCGACGCCGTCCATTTTTTAGGTTCCGTCATCTCATCACCCGTTCTGTTTGTTACAGCTCATCCTCGCATGCCCGCGCCCCCCCGGGAGGCAGCGCCGCCAGCGCTTCTCGCACGGTCGTGTCACCACCCGGCAACACCAACGCCGGCCTCACATCCGCCAGCGGCTCCAGCACAAAACGACGTTCCCGCGCGCGCGGATGCGGCACCGTCAAATCCGGTTCGTCCACCACTTCGGAACCTGCGTAAATAATATCGATGTCCAGGGGCCGGGGCGCGTTCCGTTCCCCGCGCGTCCGCCCGGCTTCCGCCTCGATGGATTTCGTCTCCCTCAGCAGGTCGCGAGCCGAACCCGACCATCTCAAAATGACCACGGCATTCAGAAAGGAGAGACCGCGATACGCGTCCGGCACCTCGACCGGTTCGGTCTCATACACCCGGGATTTCGCCAGGATCCGGACCCCCGGCAGCGCCGCCAGATGCCGCACCGCCTGTCGCAGGTGCTCCACCCGGTTGCCCAGGTTGGAGCCCAGACTGAGCCCCGCTTCCATCGCGCACCTATTTCAAACCCAGCACGTCCTGCATGTCGTAAAGGCCCGGCTTGCGGCCGGCCACCCATTGGGCCGCCTTCAGCGCGCCAGGCGCGAACACGTCCCGGCCCGACGCCCTGTGCGTCAGCTCCAGCCGCTCGCCCGGCGCGGCGAACAGGACCGTGTGATCGCCCACCACATCGCCGCCCCGCAGGGCATGGATGCCGATTTCCCCAGCCGGGCGCTCGCCGGTAATTCCGTGGCGGCCGTAGACCGCCACCTTGTCCAGATCCTGGCCCCGGCCCGACGCCGCGGCCCTGGCCAGCCCGAGGGCCGTGCCGCTCGGGGCGTCCTTTTTGAGACGATGGTGCGTTTCGACAATCTCAATGTCGTAATTCAGGCCCAGCGTCCGCGCGGCCTGGCGGACCAGGGAAAACAGCAGGTTGACGCCCAGACTGTAGTTCGGCGCCCAGACCACGGGCACGCGCGACGCGGCCTCGCGAATCCCGGCCGCCTCCCCGGCGTCAAGCCCCGTGGTACCCAGAACCAGGTCTTTGCCCAGCGCCGCGCACAGGGCCGCATTCCGGGGGGCTTCCGTATGGAAAGTGAAATCGATCGCCACATCCGCGGCGGCCACGGCCGCGCGCGCGTCCGCGCCGATCGCCACGCCCGTCTCGCCGATCCCCGCCGTCAGGCCCGCGTCCCGGCCGACCGCCGGATGGCTCGGCAGCTCCACCGCCGCCGCCACGGCCACCCCCTCCATGCCGCGGGCCGACCGCACCAGCGCCTGGCCCATGCGGCCCGCGGCGCCCAAAATCGCCACCGTGATCATCCTTGCCTCCTCCGTCAGCGCTTCAGCAGGTCCAGCTTCTCCAGGATGGCCCGCAGCTTCGCGCGCGGTTCCGACGCCATTTCGCAGAGCGGCAGGCGGTAGATCTCTTCGATCAGGCCGGCCATGGCCATGGCCGCCTTGATCGGGATCGGGTTCGTATCCAGAAACACGCCCGTGAACAGGGGAAACAGCCGGTCGTGCATCGCCCGGGCCTTAAGCCAATCGTTCGCCCGGGCAGCCCGGACCATTTCCGCCACCGGACCCGGCGCAATGTTGCTCGCCACGCTGATCACGCCCTCCGCGCCGCACGCCATCATGGGCAGGGTCAGCGGATCGTCGCCGGAAAGAATCGTGATGCCGCAGGCCGCGCGAATGCGGCTGACCCGCTCCATGCTTCCGCCGGCCTCCTTGATCACCGCGATTTTCGGATGCTTCGCCAGCTCGGCCACGGTGGCCACATCGATCTCGCGGGCCGTTCGGCCAGGCACATTGTAGAGGACCACCGGCAGGCCCAGGTCGGCCACGGCGGAAAAATGTTTGATCAGTCCCGCCTGGCTGGGCTTGTTGTAATAGGGCGTCACCTGCAACGTGGCGTCCGCGCCGACATCGATCGCAAAACGCGTCAGTTCCACCGCCTCCGCGGTCGAGTTGGCGCCCGTGCCCGCGATCACGGTCACGCGGCGACGCACGGCGTTCACAACCGTCTCGATCACCCTTTTGTGCTCGTCATAATCCAGGGTCGGCGATTCACCCGTCGTGCCGACGGGAACCAGACCGTCCACGCCGGCGCCGATCTGTCCGTCCACCAGTTCCCGGATCTTGGGATAATCCACGGCTCCCGCCGTGGTGAACGGCGTTACCAACGCGGTATAGGTGCCCTCGAACATGTTCCTGCACTCCTCGCTCTTAATCGAAAAACCGTTCCCCACGCACCAGATCCGGCCAGTTTTCCCGCTCCCGCACCAAGGCATGGCGGCTCCCCTCAACCATCACTTCGGCCGCGCGCGGCCGGCTGTTGTAGGTGGACGCCATGCTGAACCCGTAGGCGCCCGCGCTCATCACGGCCAGCAGATCGCCCGCTTTGACCATCGGCAGTTCCCGGTCGGCCGCCAGGAAATCGCCCGATTCGCAGATCGGCCCCACCAGGTCGCCGAACAGCCGCCCGGCCGTCTCGTGCGCCGCCTGGATCTCGTGGTGCGCCTGATACAGCGCGGGGCGAATCAGATCGTTCATGCCCGCATCCACCACCACGAATTTCTTGAAATGGCTCTCCTTCACCACTTGGACGCGGCAGACCAGGATGCCGCTGTTCCCCACCAGGTACCGGCCGGGCTCCACGACGACCTCCAGGCCCAGCTCCTTCAACCACGGCGCCACGGCCGCGGCATAGGTTTCCGGCGCCAGCGGCTCCTGCCCGGGCTTGTACTGAATGCCGATTCCGCCGCCGATGTCCATATAGCGGAATCCGGGATGTTTCGCTTGAAGTTCCCGGGCCAGACCCGCCACGGTGTTCAACGCTTCCGCGAACGGGTCCGCCGAGAGGATCTGTGAGCCGATATGCAGGTGCAGCCCCACGACCTCCAGGTTCGGCAGCCGCGCGGCCGCCTCACAGGCGTGCCGCACACGTTCCAGGTCCAGCCCGAACTTGTTCTCCTTCTTGCCCGTGGAGATATACGTGTGCGTCTTGGGATCCACGCCCGGATTGACCCGGAACGCCACGCGCCCCTTGACCCCCAGCCGCTTCGCCGACTCCGCGATCAGAGCCGCTTCAGGTTCGGATTCGACGGTGAAAAACAGGATGCCTTCCCGCAGGGCGTAATCGATCTCGGACGGGGTTTTGCCCACCCCCGCATACACGACGCGGGAAGCCTCGACCCCCGCGCGGCGCACCCGGTACAACTCGCCGCCCGAGACAATGTCGAAACCGGCGCCCTGCTCCGCGAAGGCGCGGATCACGGCGCCGTTGGAGTTGGCTTTGACGGAATAGGCGATCCGGGGCTTAATGGCGCCCATCGCCTCCGCAAGCGCGCGATACTGCGCCGTCAAGTGCCCTCGGCTATAGACATACAACGGGGTGCCGTACCGCTCCGCCAGTTCGCGGACCGGAACGCCTTCCGCATGCAGTTCTCCCGATCGATACTCAAATGCTTTCACAACCCATCCTTGCCTGGCTCGATTTCCGTTCCGGGACCGGTGTCGCGGCCGGCTCCCGGTTTCTGTCTTATCAAATCGGGTGCCGCGCTGTCAAAAGCAGATTCGGCGCGCCGGCCGGGCGCGATCGCTCCCTGTCAAACCAGGAGTTTCAAAATGCCCTCGTAATCGAACGCCTCGACCAGGACGCGAAGCCGCGCGCCCAGCGCGGGATCGACGCCACACGCCTGATCGGCCAGTTCCCCCAGCCGTTCAATATCTCCCGTCCCCGCGGCCAGGCGCAACGCGTCCCGCCACTCCTCCGGCAACGCCCGGAAGGCCGCGGCATCCGCTCCCGGAACCGGGGCCGGCGCGGCGGCGGCCGGCGCGCTCTCGGCATACCGATAGGTCACGCCCGTCACGCGGCGGATGGCATCGAACAGCTCGCTTTCGCGGTAGGGTTTGGAGAGATATCCGTCCGCTCCGGCTGCCAGCGCCTCCGCGCGGTCATCCCCCAGGCCACCCCCCGTAACGATCAGGACCGGCGTCCCGGGCCGCGCCGCCTTCATGAGCCGCAGCGCCTCCAACCCATCCAACTCCGGCATCCGCCGGTCCATCAACACCGCATCCGGTGCTTCGGTTTCAAACAGGGCCAGCGCCTCTTTTCCATCCGCCGCTTGCCGGACCTCGAAACCGCTCGATTCCAGAAGGCGGGCCAACATCTGCCGGCCGGCCGCGTTGTCTTCCGCCACCAGAATCCGGCGCGCACGCTGGTCCACGGCCAGCCCCAGCACCTGCCGGGGGTCAGGGCCCGGTCCGCCGCCGCTCGACTCCTCATCCGGTCCGGCCGGGTTCGCCTCGAACAGAAGCCGGAACACGCTGCCCCGCCCCGGCTCGCTGGTCACAGTAACGTCCCCCCCCATGAGTCGGGCGAAGGTCCGGCTGATGGCCAAGCCCAGACCCGAGCCTTCGTTCACCCCCACCGGGCGGCTGGCAGGCCCGAACGGCTCGAACAGCAGCGCCTGGTCGGCCGGCGCAATTCCCCGTCCCGTGTCTTCCACGTCCACGGCCAGGCGGCAGGGCGCGCCGGCGGCGGCCAGACGGATCCGCACGCTCACGGATCCCCGGTCCGTGTAGATCATGGCATTGTCCAGAAGGTTATCCAATGCCTGCCGGATCTTGTTGTCATCACCGCGCAACAGCCGGGGCAGATCCGACGCGGCGTCCCAGTGGAAGGCCAGGTTTTTACCCGCCGCCCGCAACCGATAGGTTTTCTCCAGAGCGTGCAACAACTCGTGAAAATCGAACAGGTTCTCGCGCCGGACCAGGCTCCCCGCCTCGATGCGGCTCATTTCCAGAATATCGCTGAGCATCCGCAACAGGTGCTCGCCGCTCCGCGCGATCAAACCAATCGATTCGCGCTGCTGAAGCGTCAGTTCCGGATCCCGTTGAAGCAGTTGCGCATACCCGAGGATGACATTCAGCGGCGTCCTGATCTCATGGCTCATGTTGGCCAGAAAGGTGCTCTTCGCCCGGTTTGCGGCCTCGGCCGCATCCCGCGCCCGCTCCCGTTCCGCCTCAAGCCGCTTCTGCGCCGTGATGTCCCGCACCGTCGCCTGCAGGTACAGCCCCTCGGCCTCAAAGCGGGACAGCGTGACCGAGGACGTAAAGACGCCGCCGGTGAGCTTGCGGAAGTCCCATTCGAATGCATGGCTGCCTTCCCGAATCGCGAGGTCGGTCATCGAGTCCGCCAGTTCCCTGGACGAGCGGCCGTCCGACTGCTCGGGAGGGGATAGCGAGCCCGGGGACTGGCTCAACAGATCCTCCATGCGCGCGGCGCCAAACAGCTTCTGGGCCGCCGTGTTGCAGGCGGTGAACACGCCGGCCGTCGTGTTATACAGAACCATCGCATCGCGCGAGCCTTCGAACAGGCTCCGATACCGATCCTCGCTTTTCCGCAAGGCTTCGGCCGTGCTCTTCTGTTTGGCCAACGCTCGTTCCGACCGCGCTCGCTGCTGGTTCGCATCCTCCAGCAACGCCAGGGCCTCCTGCCGAGACTGCGCGAGATCCGCCGTCCGTTCCTGCACTTCGCGCATCAACTCCTGGCGGCTTTGTTCCAGCACCCGGGCATGGGTTCTTAACATGGCGCCCAAGGCCAGCAACATCAGTAAAATCGCCACAAACAGCGAAAACATCACGGTTGTCGCCGCATTTCTGCCACGCGCCACCTGCTCGCGGGGCCAGACGATCGATGCCAGCAGAAAACCTTCTCCAGTCACGTCGGGCACCCGCAGGTAAATCGTCGCGTCCTGCTCCCGCGCCTCCACCGCGAAAGGCGCCCGGTCCAGGTCCCGTAAGAGCGCCGTTTCGCGGGACGAAAAAACATCCCGCCGGGAATCGTACAGCCGGAGCGTCAGACCGGTTCGCTGCCCCAGCCAGGCGGTCCGGCGCGCATGCAGCAGCCGTCCCATGAACAGCATCCCGGCTGGAGATGACTCCTGGGTCCCCGCCCGCAAAGGACGAACCGCCAGCACCATCGGCCCGGCGGGGGTCAGCCGGATCCCCGCTCGCCCCTGGCCAAGCGCCTCATTCGTGTCTACCAGAAAGGGATTGACGCCGGTCGGGCCGAGGAGCATGGCCTCCACGTCCCCATCCGGTTCGGCGCCAGGCAGCCACCGGCGCCCCCAGACCAGGTTGCCGGTCCGATCGAACAAGGCGAATAAATCGAGATCCAGTGTGTCGTGCAGCGCGGAATCGTAAAGATTTTCCGCGATAAACGCCTCGTTGCGGTCCGAGGCAAACCGATGGAATTCCTGCCACGTTGCCCAATCCCGGCAGGTGGTGTCCAGGCTCCAGGCTTCGTAGTTCAGGCCCAACCGAAGCCGGTTCACATCCCGCGCCATCGCCACGGTTTCGATCTTCTCCATCTCCCGCATCAAGTAACGCCCCGTAAACACCGAGATCAGCGCAACAAACGTGACCACCGAAGCGGCAATCAACACATGAACCCAGGCCGCACGCGTCCAGAGGCTCAAGTTCGTTATAGGCTTCGGCATCCGATTTTGCACAATTCAGAGATTAAAAATACCCGCCCCGGTTGTCAAGCGTTCCCGCCAACAAGATTGACGCCAACCCCGTCTCTGGACCATACTTCCGACATGGACGCCCCCAAACGCCCTTTCCCCGTCTTTCTGCTCGATATGGCCGCCGATCTGGCGGCCGTGTTGGCCGCCTATTTCGCCGCGTATTACCTGCGTTTCCAAACTCCCGTGGCCGGCCTTATTCAAGCCGCCGCCGCCGGGCTCAATCTGGGGGCTGGCCCTGTCTCCGCGCCCGGTCTTGCCGATTTCTACTGCAATCCCGTCCATGCCTTTCGCATCATCCTGCTCCTCTCCCTAACCCTGGTGCCACTGAACGCCTTCTTCGGACTGTATTCCGGACGCCGTTTTCTCAACGTCGATTTCGTCGCGCTTCGCCTGTTCCATTCCGCCGCCCTCGCCCTGCTTCTCTTCGTTTCCTACCTCTACCTCAGTCACAACCAGTTCCATCCCCGCAGCACGTTCCTCCTCCTCATGACGCTTCAGTTTATCTTCAGCGTCCTGTTCCGGAAAGCCGCAGCCGCCCTCATGGCCGGCCTGCGCGCCCGGCGGGGGCTGGACCTTCATCCGGCGCTTCTGGCCGGCGAATCCGAGCCGCTGGACGCCATCGAGTCCTGGCTCCAGGAAAACCGGCCCCATGGGATATTTCCCGCTCGCCGCACCGCCGTGGACCCCTCCGGTTCCCCGTCGGAGTTCGCGAATCGGCTCCTCGCGGAAGCGCGCGCGTGCGGGGCCGACACGCTCTGCGCCGCCGACCGCCGCCCATCGGTCGGCGCCCTGATGGAACTGCTCGACCGCGCCGACGCCGCGGGCCTCACCGTCAAACTGGCTTCCCCCCGCCTGGCCATGCTGATCCATCCCGGAGCGATCGAGGCCGACGTTTTCCAGACAAGCCCGCTGATCCACTTTTCGCCCACGTCCGACTTTATCGCCATCCAGCGCCTCCGGCGCATCGGTTCCGTCCTGTTTTCCGCCGGTTTTCTTCTCCTCACCGCCCCTCTTTTTCTGGCGCTCGCCGTGCTCATCAAGCTGACCAGCCGCGGGCCGGTGTTTTTTATCCAGGACCGGGTGGGCCGGAACGGACAGGTTTTTCGCATGTTCAAATTCCGGACCATGACGGCCGGCTCGGAAACAATGAAACCCGACATGGCCGGCCGCAACGACGCGGGACACGGGGCGCTGTTCAAGATCCGGCGCGATCCGCGCGTGACCCCGTTCGGCCGCCTGCTCCGCAAATTCAGCCTCGACGAGCTTCCCCAGTTTTTCAACGTGCTGCGCGGGGAGATGAACGTGGTGGGCCCGCGCCCGCTGCCCGTGGAGGATTGCCGGCTCTACTACGAACCCTGGCATCGCAGCCGGCATAAAGGCTTGCCGGGCATCACCGGTCTGTGGCAAGTCTCAGGCCGAAGCGATCTCACGTTCGAACAGATGTGCGTGCTGGACATCTATTACCTGCACAATGCCAGCCTGTCGCTGGACCTGAAGATCATCGCCCGCACCGTGAACAGCATCCTTTTCGCCAAGGGCGCCTACTGATCCGCCCGGGCCGCCTCGCCCGCCGCGAGTCCGAGTATCGCCCCCAGCATCCAACCCGTGGCCGGCATCTGCAGATTAAAGTCACCCGCTTCGTGCAGGATCATCGCAACCATGGCCAGCGCGCCCCCCAGGATAGCCGCGTAAAAGCCGCCCCCGTCCGGCCGGGCCCAGGCCGCCGCGCGCCAGGCCGCCGCCTCCCGGCGCAGGCCGCGCCACAGGATGCGGGCCGCCAGGAACAACGCCGCCAGGAACAACGCCAGCCCCAGCGCGCCGTATTCCTCCAGCAACTGAATCCAGTCGCTGTGCACCTCGTAGGAATGAAAGCCCAGGTTGGCCCTCGACGGCCATATTTTCTTCTCGCGATCCCCGTCCGCCGTGGCGGCAAAATGGGGCCAGAGGTTCTGGTGCATGCCCGGCCCGATCCCGGCCACCGGCGCCGTGCGCCAGGCCCGTAGCGCGCCGCCCGCCATCACTACCCGGTCTGAATTCTTCAGCTCCGCCCAGGGGTAATTCCGGAACCGCTCCACGTAGCCGCCCCCCCGCCACGCCACGAGCCCCGCCGCCAGCGCCGCCAGCCCCAGCAGGCCCAGCCGAAGCGCCCAGCGGAACCGAGGCTGCCATTGGCCCAGCCCCAGCAGCGGCGCCACGATCAGCAGAGCCAGAAGCGTCAACCCCCCGCCCCGCGAGCGGCTGAGTATCACGCCCCAGCCGCAAACAACCAGCAGCGCCAGGCCGAACAACCGCGCCCTGCGAGCGCGGCCACGGTCCAGAATCAGGCCCAGCGCCAGCGCGCCGCCCAGTTCCAGCGCGCCCGCGAAATGGTTGGGGCAATAATACGAGCCCGTCGCCCGGCCGGCGGCGATATACATCGGATAGCCCGGCATCCACAGCACCCGCTCGCTTCCCGTCAGCCGATGGTTGACGATGCCGTACAGCCCCAGCGCCAGCGCGTTCACGGCCAGCAGGCCGAATCCGATCCGCCGGGCCCGCGCCCCCGCCGCCAGCGCCGCCACGCCCGCGACGCCGAAGGGCAGCAGAAACAGGAGGAAACTGCGGATCGCGTCCGCATGCACGGCCGTCTGCGCCAGACGCGCCACCCCGTAAAGCAGGAACACGCCGCCCGCCGCAAAGGCGGGCGCCACATCCCGCCGCAACCGGCGCGGGTCAAATCCGGCCAGCGCCGTCTCCGCGTCGAACAAGACAACGCCAAAAGCCGCCAGCGCGGCGAACAACACGACGGCGAAGGGCCAGAACCACCAGCCCTCCCACGCCCCGAACAGCCAGGGCCCGCCCAACACGGCCAGCGCCGCCAGCACCGTGGACAGAATGGCCGCTATACGCATCTCATCCTCCTGGCGCGCCCGCCGCTCCTCAATCCAGCGGTTCGAGCAGCGCCGTCTCGGCGTTGACCACAATCGCCTGGCCGATCATCTCCACCGCCAGCAGCACCCGCGTGGCGCCGCGCACGGTCTTCACCACTCCCTCCAACCCCATGAACGGCCCCGTGGTGATCCGCACCCGCTTGCCCGGCTTGAATCCCCGTTCCACGTTCAGGGTCGGATCAATGCTCAACGCCTGGCGAATCTGCTCCAACTCCCGCTCGAACCGGGCCTGGTCCTCCACATCCAGAATGTGCAGCACCGCATGGCTGCGCAACACGTCGGGCCGGCCCGCGGGCGCGAACCGCGCGAACACATAGCCCCGGAACACGGGCTTGTCCACCGTCACCCGGCGGCGCTGGTAAATCTTGGTCTCCCGCCGCACCGGCAGGTATTGCTCAATCTGATGACGCTCGCAATGCGCGCCCGCCTTTTTCTCGCACCGCGGCTTGACATACAGCACATGCCAGTCCATTCGCACACCCCGTTCTTGGAAGCGTCTTCCAGTATGGCAACTCGCGCCTCCCGCCGCAAGCGCGTTTCCAGCCGGCTGGAATGGATGATACGGCTTTCTTTTTCACACCGGCGGAGCGCAATCCGGCATTGACCAGCAGGCCCTTTGTGCCTCATTCTGACGGCATGAACCAGGCGCTCACCCTGCTCGCCGCCCTGCTCCTGGCCGCCGCCACCGGTTGCCGCGGCCTTGCCGCGCCTGGCGCCGGCTCCCCCCCGCCCGCGGTCACCGTCACCGTCGTCGAGGGCACGAGCTCCGTCCCCAAGGCCGCCGACCGCCGCATCGCCGCACGCTCCGCCGAACTCGTGGCGCGCCACCTCGCGACCGCCGGCTTGACCGTCCGCCGCGTGACCGACGACGACGTGATCCGCGACGGCCTGCGGGACCGGGTGGCCCTCCTCGCCTACAACCCGCTTCCCCCGCCCGACCTGCTTCAGCGATTCACCGCCCATCTCGACCGCGGCGGCCGCCTGATCGTCTTCTATTCCGGGAGTGACGCCCTGGCCGCCAGGCTCGGTTTCTCGCTCCGCCCCACGATCCAGGCCCCCGACGGCCAGTGGGCTTCCTTCACGTTCGGAAAAGAGCGGCTCTCTCTCCTCCCGCTCCGCGTCCGGCAGAACTCCCGCATCCTGCGGCCCGCCCGCCCCGCCGACGACCGCGCCCGCGTCATCGCCTGGTGGGAGGACGAGGCCGGCGCGCTCCAACCCCAGCCCGCGTGGACCCTCTCCGACCGCGGCGCCTGGATGAGCCACGTCCTGCAGGACGGCGACGACGCCTCCCGCCGGCGCCTGCTCCTCGCGCTGGTCGCGCATTTTGAGCCTCGCGCCATTCCGGCCGGCGCCTGGCGCGCCCGCACGCGCTGCGGCGCCGCCGCCCCCTTCGATACAGGCGGGGCCATGCTCGCCGCCTGGAGCAAAAAATCCGGCGCGGCTCCGGTGTCTGCCGCCGGCTTCGAGGCGGCCCGCTCCCGTCTGGCCCGCCTGTACGATCAGGGCCGCTTTGCGGAGGTGATCGAGGAGGAGGAGGCGCTCGCCGCCAAACTCGCCGCCGCCTGCGCCCGCGCCGTCCCCGGCGTTCCGGGCGAGTTTCACGCCGTGTGGAATCACTCCGGCCTGGGCTTGTATGCCGGACCCGACGGCTGGAACCGCACCGCGAAACGACTGGCCGCCCACGGCATTCACGCGGTTTTCCCAAACGTCGCGCGGGCCGGGGTGACGCTCTACCCCGGCGAGTTCCTGCCGCAGTCCGAGGCGGGCCAGGCCGCCGGCGACCCGCTCGCCGCCTGTTGCGCGGCCGCTCAAAAATACGGTCTGGCCGTGCATGCCTGGAAAATCTGCTGGAGCCTCGAGGGCGCGCCGGCGGCGCGGGTGGAACGGTGCCGCGCCGCCGGCCGGCTGCAGGTCAGCGACACCGGCGAGACGCTCAACTGGCTCTGCCCCTCGAGGGCGGACAACGTGGAAGAAGAACTGGCCGTCATCGAGGAGATCGCGACGCGCTATCCCGTGCAAGGCGTGCATCTGGATTACATCCGCTTTCCTGACAAGCACACCTGCTTCTGCCGCTCCTGCCGTTCCGCCTTCGAGAAGGCGGAACGGGTGAAGACGAAGGCGTGGCCCGGCGACGTCCGGTCCGGCCCTCTGGCCTCCCGATTCCGCCGCTGGCGCGCGGGACAGATCACACGCTTCGTACGACTGGCCGCCCAGCGCCTGCGCGCCGCGCGGCCGGATGCCGCTCTGTCCGCCGCCGTCTACGGCTGGTATCCCGGTTGCATCGATAGCCTGGGTCAGGATTGGGGAGAGTGGTTAAAGCGGAATGATGTGGACTTCGTGTGCCCCATGAATTACACGGACGATACGGCCCAGTTCACCCGCTGGTTGAGCGCTCAACTGCCGCTGGCGGCCAGCCGGGCCCGGATCGTTCCCGGCATCGGCGCCACCGCCAACGAGTCGCGCCTGAACGGCCCGCAAACCCTCGACCAGATCCTGGCCGCGCGCCGGGCCGGCGCCACGGGATTCATCCTGTTCGACCTCAACCACACGCTGGAGCACGACATCCTGCCCCTCCTCCGCCTCGGCGTTGCGAAGGAGTGATCTTCGGCAGGTGTCGATAATAATCCCGATAGGCCTGGCCGAGCGCGCGCGCCTTGGGCTCGCCGGCGGGATCCATGAAATGCATGGCTTCCCACGTGATCAGTTTCCGCGCGCCCATCTTGTCCGCCACGGTCATCTGGTATAGAAATCGCGCGGGCTCCGCGGCCTCGATCCGGATGACGGCGCCCACCGGATCCGCAATCAGGAAAGATTCGCAGTTGACCCAGAATTCGGAACCTTTCGCCCGGCTTACTTCTTTCCAGACGCCCAGCTCCGTCTCGAGCGTGTCCAGTTGCTGCATCTGGCCGATGCAGTCCATCGGGGCGAAAATATCAATCTGTGCCCGGCTAAAGGTTTCCATCATGCAATCGACGGACTCCTGTTCGCGCCCCTTCGAGTAATAGGTTTCGGGCGAGGCCAGGATCCGGAGTTCCGGCTCCATTTCCTTGATTCCCGCCGTGAGCCGTTCGAAATAGGCGCCACCGTGCTTATACACGTGAGGCGGCCGGCCGGGCCAGTACGCCACCTCGTGGCTCACATAGTAACCCTGGAATCCACCGCCGTAGAGATCCCGCAACTCCCGGAAACAGGCCAGTTCCAGCCGCGCGGTTTCCTGCGCCTTGCGGATGTCGCCATCCCGGATTCCCAGCGCGAGTTCCCCCTTGAAAAAGCCGAGTGTGCCCAGATACACCGTCATCGATTCGGCGCGGGCCGCCTCCAGCATCGGCTCCACCACGTTCCACTGCTTGAACCCGGCAAGCTGTTTCGATGGGTAATAGCATTCCTCGAATTCCAGCCACGCCGACGCCTGCCAGATCGCGGTGTCGATGCCGATCTCCTTGAATTCCCGGAACACGGCGCGCCAGGCCGCGACGTCGAAATGCAGGGACGGCCGTCCGCGATAATCCGGCGGATGGGCGTAGATGAAGGATCCGCTGAGCGTTCCCCGCGGCTGGAAATCGCCGGCTTTCGCCAGGATCTCCGTCGTGCTTCGCGCCAAGGCTTGCGATCGCGCCGCGGCCGCGGGATCGGACGAACGGCCCGCCAGCACGACGAAGTCATCGATGGCGGTCACCGGGAGGCCGGGATTCATGCGGGATCCTTATGTGGGAAGTTGCCAGCTCCACAGGTTGGGGCCGCATCCGAAATACAGCTTGCCATCGGTGATGGCCACGCCGGCTCCGATTCCCCTCGGCGGAACGGCCACCACCTCGAAGTCGCGCCTGGCCGGGTCAATACGGCAAATCGCCTTGCCCAGAATGCCGTAGATCATGCCGTCCGCGTTCTTCAGCATGCCGTCCAGAACGGGAAGTCCGTATTCGGGAAGCTTGCGCACATGCAGGGTTTTGCGAGTTTCCGGATCGAACACGAAATAGACGGCATTGGAGGTGCCGACAAACCCGGCGTTCAAAGCGCTGACGTAAATGGAATCCGACGTGATACCGTGCACCAGGCCGGCGTCGTCGAGTTCGAACACCGAAATCTCCCGCGCGCCGGGCACGGGCACGGCCCTATAGACCAGCTTCCGCGTGTCCAGGTCGAACCGGCAGAATTCCGCCTCGCTTGTTTTGGGCGCCCCGCCTCCCGGCGTTTCGATGCTGTTGGCGCAGAGCAGATCGCGGTTTTTCAGGAACCGCATGCCGACGGTGCTCTGGTACGGAACCAGTTCCTGGTTTTGGATGATGGTTTGCTCGCCCGTCTCCACGTTGTAGACGCAAAGGCCGCCACCCACCGCGCCATAGCCGGCGAATCCGCCAAACACCATTCGCTTCCCGTCCGGATGGGCCGCCGCCGAACGCGGCCGGTAAACCTCCTCGTGTTGGCCAATCACCGCCGGGTTTTCACCCGGCGTGGGGAATGGCGTGATGGGCTTCCGGGTGTCAATGCGGAGGATATAGCCGCCGGGATAGCTGGCGCACGCGATGATGGGGCCCTGCGACGCGAAGCAGGTGACGGCGCGCATGTTGCCGTAATCGGTCGCCTGCCGGGTCGCCGGATCGAAAATGAAGAAATGGGAGGGATGGGTGGTGGTCCCGTACAGCTTGCCGTCCGGTCCGGCGGTCAACCGGTTGAGCCCCGCGCCATACGAGAAGTACTCGAGCCGCATCGCAATCTCGCGCCCGGTTTCCGGATGCGTGTAGACCAGCTCGTGCTCCTTGAGGTTCAGCTTCTTGATCAGCGTGGAATCCGTTCCCGGACTGTTCACGCCCCAACTGTACACGTATCGGCCATAATAATTCGCCAACGGCGACACGTCCGACTCGGCCACCGGCGTCCCCTCGCCCCCCAGGTAACGCTTCCATTCGAATGTCCCTTCGCAGAGATGCAGATCGTCCTGCACATGGCCATAGATCTGACCGTCCTGCCCCTTGTGAAAATAGCCGCTCCCCCGCACCCGCTCCGACTCGGCCAGGAACTGCCGCCGTTCCCCCGTTTTCGGATTGAACGCCACCATGTTCCGGCGTTCCGTGCCAATACCCATGTAGATCCAGCCCTGGGCATCCTCGACGATATAGCTGATGTATTTTTCCTGTGCGTCCATGCGGCCGCAGTCGGTCATGAGGCGGGTTTTGGGATCGAAGATCGACAGCCGGCAGGTGGGATGCGAGGCGATCAGGATCCGTCCGTCGGCCGTCTCGGCCAACCGGAAGCCCACGTTCAATTCGTCCGGCCAATCCTTGGAAAAATAGGTGAACGCGTTGGCGGCCGGATCGTATTCCATGAACATCTTGCCCGCGCCGGTATAGAAGAGGCCGCCGCTGGAGCCCAGCGCGGCGAAGGACGACCCGCCGCGATAGCGTTCCGGGTAAAGCTCCTGCTTCACCTCCTGGGTCCGGATATTGACGCTCAGCACATACCCCCTGCCGCAGATGACGAAATAGGTTTCGCCATCCTTCGCCCGCACCAACGCGGCGCCCCGCTGCTCGTCCGACTGGACCAACGTCCCGTAATCCGTAAACGCGTTTTCAGTCATTGCCGTATATCCTTATTCCTTGGTTTGCCACTCGATGACCGCCATATCGTGCACGTCAAAGTCGCGCAGGGCCGCCGCAACTCCGCCCTCGCCCGCCGTGAATGCGATTTCCGTCTTCGTGTCCGGATAGAACATCCGCTTCACCGTCTTCCCCGCCGGCGGATGCACAGTCAGCACGGTCCCCTTGACGCCGGTCGACTTCGTGTCGTAATCGAGCAAATGCACCATCATCCGGTTCTTCTCCGGCTGCTGCCGCACGGTCACTTCCACTTCCTTCGACACACCCGTCACGTCCACGGGCAGCGTGGCTTGCGCGTGCGCCAGCCCGCCCTTCACCATCGCGGCCAGCAGTTCGCGCACGTTCGGCCAAAAATCCTTCCGGTTGGCGTCGTTCTCGAATTCCGACCCCACGTAGCAGAGCGCCGGATAGAGCGGCGTCCAGAAGTAACAGGCGCCCTTCCCGAACGGATGGAGCGTCACGGCCGGATCGCCATTGGCAAACGCGGCCAGCACCTCGCTGCCCTCCGCCAACTTGACCTTGTCGTAGCCCAGCGGCATGTCGTATTCGCAACCCGCTCCCGCCGCCATGCCCGGCAGCGCCGCGTTCGCCTTCACCGTGTAGAGGCCGATCGACTTGACCGGCTTGATGTCGCGATGGATGTGGTCGATCACCGCCGGGAGCGTCATGACGGACTCGACCGGCGCGGGCAGGAAGGGCCCGGGCCGGAACCGGAGCGTGTCGTTCTTCGCCGAATCCGTGACGCCCGCGAAGCCGCCGTAGCTCACCCCGAACACGTCCGCCAGCCGGTAATCGGAACGCGGGGCCTCCACCGCGTCCATCAGCGACACCGTGCCGCCCGCGATCAGCACGCCCCCCTGGCGGACCCAGTCGCGCAGCAGGTCCGCCTGCCCGTCCGTCAGCAGCTTGTTGTCCAGCGTCACGATCACCTTGTAGCGCGCCAGCTTCTCCGCGCTCAGAGATTCAGCCCAGATCACGTCTGCCGGAATCTGCGATTGCTCCAGGGCGGTCCACAGCGCCGACTGCTGCTGATACCAGCGGCAACCCGCCATGATCGGCGTCGAATACGCCGCTCCGCTCCGCTCGCTGCACAACTGCGCCACGTTGGCGGCCGACTCCGGCACCTGCAGATAGTCCTTGATTTTCAACGCTTTCTGAAAAATCCGTCGCGCACTTCCCCAACGGCCGGGCCCCCACGTCCAAATCCAACCGCCGCCGGAATACTTGAAAATATGCGCGAGATGGAAATTGTAAAAACATTCGCCGTGCATCAGGTGCTGGGCAAAACCGCGAACCGCGTGCGCGTCCGACGGCGTATACCAGTTGTAATACTCGCACATCACCGGACGGGCTCGTCCGTCCTTATAACACTCCATCATGAAGGCGTTGTCGCGGCCGAACGACTGATAAGCCTCCGGCCCGTTCACCGCGATCGCGTCGCCCCCGAACGGGGTCATACCCGCCGCGACGCAGTTGAAAAGGCGATGGCTTTCGCTCCAGGTCAAACCGCAGGCCTTGCGCAGGCCGCTCAGCCACTCCTGCGACTCGCGCCAATCCTCCAGAATCTTCCACGCCCGGCATTCGAGCGCCTCGACAATCGGGTTGTTCTTCCGCTCCTCCGGACCGATGTCCTTCCACCGGTTCGCGTTGTCGAAATTCCGAATCAGCTCCGCGAAACTATTCTCGTCGGTGTACCCGAACCGCTGGCGGGGATTGCCGGAATAGGCGGTCTTGTACCACGCCTCGAAATCCGCCATGGTGACGCCGGGTTGCGGATACACCTCCTCGTACCAAAGCCCGGCGAACGCCGGCTCGTTCTCGAACCGCTCCGCCAGCCGGTCCCCCATCGCCTTGTCCAGCGCCAATTGCGGCCCTGTAGCCGGCCAGGTGTCCACCACGATCAGGTCCAGATCGTCGCACCGCCGAAGCGTCGGGAGCGCCTTCTCCGGATCGCCCCACAACAACTTACCGTGATCCATGTGAATGCCGGTGAAGCCGGCCTCGCGAAGATAGGCCAAATAGGCGACCGGATCGTCCTTGAAAAGACCCGTGCCCGTGCCCGGCCGGCCCCCCAGCGCGTTGAACCGCTTGGTCAGCGCGTAAAACTTGTCCGCGGACGCCAGGAAGGCCGGTTGCGCGATACCCGCCGGCCGGGCGCGGAGCTTCGCATCTCGAATCGCCGCGGCCATCTGCAGCGCGACCGCGTTGGAACTGGCGATCTCCTTCTCCAGGCCGGCGATGGCGCGCTCGTCGCCGATGCGGCCCAGCGCGCGAAATGCGGCCGGCCGCCATTCCGCTTTTCTCCAATCGTTCGCGGCCGGCGCGGTGGCGA
>CAZSUH010000028.1:0-29450 GCA_964609905.1 uncultured Verrucomicrobiota bacterium | reverse complement strand
CGGCGGTTGTGGGTGATGACGATGAACTGGGACTGCTCCAGGAACCCCTTCAGCACCTTGACGAAGCGGTTGATGTTGGATTCGTCCAGCGCGGCGTCGAGTTCGTCCAGCATGCAAAAGGGGCTCGGGCGGATCATGTAAATGGCGAACAGCAGCGCCACGGCGGTCATGGTGCGTTCGCCGCCGGAGAGCAGCGACACGTTCTGAAGCCGTTTGCCGGGGGGACGGGCAATGATGTCGATGCCGCATTCGAGCACGTCCTCGCCCTCGACCAGTTCGAGCTTGGCGGTGCCGCCGTTGAACAGCTCTTTGAACATGATGTCGAAGTTGGCGTTGATCTTGGCGAACGTTTCCGCGAACATCTGCGAGGTCGTTTCGTTGATTTTTCTAATCGCCTCCATGAGCTGATCCTTGGACGTGACCAAGTCCTCGTGCTGGCGGGTCAGAAAAGCGTGGCGCTCCTCGAGTTCCTGATATTCCTCGATCGCGACCAGATTGACGGGTCCCATGGCATCGATCCGCGCCCGCAGTTCGGTGATCATGGTGTCGAGCGCGTCGGGCGCCGGGCGCTGGCCGCCCTCCCACGAAGGTTCCGGGGAGCGGAGAATCTCGTCGATGGTCATGGCATATTCGCCCGCCACACGGCCGGCCAGGTTTTCCCGGTGCATCCGCGTCTCGGTGTGTCTGACCTCCAGGCGGGACCGTTCGTCGCGCACGCCGTCCACGCCCTGGCGCCGCCGGGCGATCTCCCCCTCGATTTCGTGCGCGCGTTGCGTCAGCTCCTGCTTGACCCGGCGCACGGCGTCCAATCCGGCCGACTTGGCTTCCAGGTCGGCCTCCAGTTCAGGCGCCTGCTCCTCCGCATCCGCCCGCTCGGCGGCCAGGCGAGCCAGCGCCGTCTCGTGCGTGGACAAGCCTTCGGTGCGCCCCTTCACCAGGGCCGACAACTCCTCGATCCGGTTGCTTAACGGTTCCTGCTGGCTTCGAAGGTAATCGGCCTTCTGCCGGCATTCGGTGAAGACCACGCGCCGCCCGGAGACGACCTCATACAGATTCGTGCGCGATTGTTCCAGTTCCTGCCACTGCCGGGAGACCGTCTCCACCTCGATCCGGACCTGGGCGCGGCGGTCGGAGACGGCCGCCAGTTTTTCGGCCAAAGCCTGTTGTTCCGCCGTGCTGCCGGCGGTCTGCTTGTTCAATTCCTCCAGTTCCCACGTCACGGTCTCAAGCCGTTTGCGGGCTTGGGCGCCCTCTTGCCGCACGATCTGGCCTTCGCCCTCCTTCTGCGCCAGCAGGCGCCGGCATTCGTCTCGCGCCGACCGGGCTTCTCCGGTGGATTGCTCGAGGGTCGCGCCTTCCGCGGTCAGGGCGTGGAGGATTTCTTCGCGATCGGTCAGCTCTTTCGCGAGCACGTCCGTCTCTTCCTGCAACTGGGCGCTGAGGAGTTTACGGGACATGGGATTGGCGCCTGCGGTGTCGGGCTTCCAGAATTCGAACATCCAGCCTTCCCGCAGAATGGCGCCGTCGCGGGTGACGAACGTGGCGCCCGGCGTCAGGGGGGAGGGAAGTCGGGTTCCATCGGCGCACACGAAGACGTTTTCCAGCAACGCGTCGATGAGCGGGCGCAGGGCATCCGCGCAGCGGGTGCGGGGTGCGAGCGGTTCGCCGTCCGCCGGAGGGGGGGTAACCGGACGAGCCTCACGCGGGGGAAGCGCGGCGCTCAGCAGCCGAACGGGCCCTTCCGGCTTGTCCCGCAACCGTGCGATCGCCTGCAGGGCCGCGGCGGGATCCCGCATGACGATGGCGTCGGACCAACTGCGCAACACGGCTTGCAGAGCGGTGCGGTAGTCGGGTTCCGCGTCGATCTGGGCCGCCAGGGAGCCGAGGATGCGGGTGCGGTCCAGCGTGAGGGGATTGGCCTCGTCCAGGATCAGCCGGGCGCCGGCGGGAAAATCCTCGCCGGCCGCTTCGCGGGCGTTGAGCAGGTCGATCTGCGCCTGGCGGGAGGCCAGTTGGGTGCGCAAGCGGGTCAGTTCCGCGCGGATGGATTCGACGCGTGTGGCCATTTCGGCGCGGTTGCCCGCGAGGGAGGACAGGATGCCGTCGTAATGCGCGACCTTGTCCTGGAGAATCTCCAGTTCGGAAGCGAGCTGACGGTCGCGCTCCTGATAGGTTTCCGCCACTCGGGCCAGTTGGGTGTGCTCCACCGTCAGGCGTTCCCGGCGCAGCACGTTGGCGTGCTCGCGGGTTTCCAGCTGCATCAGTTCGTTCTGAAGGCTGGACCCGCGGCTTTCAAGCTCCATCGACTCGTTGCGCAATTCCTGAACGCGGCGGCGCGCGGCCTCGGCCCGGCTCTCCACGGCCGTCAGTTGCGACTGTTGCTCCTGGAGACTGGCTTCCGACTCGGCGCGGGCGGCGTCGGCCCCTTCGATCTCCGCGGCCAGGGAGACCAGGGACTCCTTCAACCGGGCGATCTGATCATTGGCACGGTGAATGTCTCCGGAATCCCGTTCGGCGAGGGTTTTGATTTCGGCGATGCGTTCGGCGTTAATCCGGATCAGGGCGCGGGTTTGCTCGAGCCGGGCCCGGGTTTCGCTGCACACCTGGAACTGCTGCTCCATGTTCCGGTCCGTGTCGGCCATGTTTTCACGCAGGGCGTGATCCGCGGCTTCCGCCTTTTCCAGGTCGGCATGCAGGGCCTGCAGCGTGCCGGCCATGGACTCCAGCCGCGCCGCCTGGTCCAGGATCTCCGCATCCATGGTCTGCAACCGGTCGCGGGTGACGAAGACGTCCAGCTTTTTCAGCTCTTCGCGGAATTCCTTGTAGCGCCGGGCTTTGCCGGCCTGGCGCTGCAGCGAGCCGATTTGCCGTTTCACCTCGCGGATCACGTCCTGCAGGCGGAGCAGGTTCTGGTCGGTCTGTTCCAGTTTGCGCAGCGACTCTTTTTTGTCGGCCTTGAACTTGGTGATGCCGCTCGCTTCCTCGAACACCTCGCGGCGGTCCTCGGGGCGGGAACTGAGAATCTGGTCGATGCGTCCCTGTTCCATCAGGGAGTAGGAGGAGGTGCCGATGCCGGTGCCCATGAAGAGCCGGTGAATGTCCTTCAGCCGGCAGGGCACCTTGTTGAGGAAATATTGGCCTTCGCCGGAGCGGAACACGCGGCGGGTGACGGTGACCTCGTCATACTCGGTCTGCAGCACCCCCTCGCACTCGGCGAACGTGATGCTCACCTCGGCGAGATTGAGGGGCTTGCGGGTGTCCGTGCCGTTGAAAATGCAGTCTTCCATCTTGTGGCCGCGGAGCGCCTTGGCGCTCTGTTCGCCCAAGACCCAGCGGACGGCGTCCGACACGTTGCTTTTACCGCAGCCGTTGGGGCCGACAATGGCCGTCATACCGGGGGTGAACTCGAGCCGTGTCCGGTCGGCGAAGCTTTTGAAGCCCGTCATGTCGAGGCTTTTCAGATACACGGGAAGCCTTTCTGTCTCGGCGGAAACGAACGACGGCGCGCACCGTTCCGGAGGCCGCGCCGGGGTCGTTCAAAGGGTGTCTTTATATCATAAAGAGAGATCGGCGCGCAATCATTTCACGTGCTGAGGATCAACCGCACGGTGGCGACGGATCCGGGGTCCAGAGGGACTGTCACGGAGTTCGCTTCCATACCGAGTGCGCCGGCGTCGTCCTCGACAAGGTTGGCCAATCGGGCGGCGGCGGTCTTCAGATGCGGCAAGGCGATGCGGGCCTGCGCCTGCTGGCGGCCGGGATTCCACAGGCGCACGATCAGGCCGTTGCCGTCTTCAGCGCGTTTCAGCGCCACCAACCGAATCGCCGGGTTGTCGAGGAACAGGAATCCGCCGGTCGGCGGAAGCGATCGCGGCCCGGGATCACGGGTGTAGATCGTGCCGAACGGTGTCTGCACGCCGGCGCCCCACCGCGCCGCATCGGCATGGGGCACGTCTCCGGCGCGGCTGGTCAGCGAATAGCGGAACAGCAACGCGCCGCTCTGCGAGACGCAGAAATTGGTGCCGAAGTTGTTCGCGGTCAGCAGGGAGTAGAGGGCGGCGCCGAGCAGGTCCTCCGGTGTTTGCCGGGGATGAACCAGGTCGGCGCGAATCACGGCCGAATGGGCGGGCGAGACGCGGCCGGGCCACAGGCGGGCGAGGCTGACGACCGGCGCATCGTGGCTGCTCCAGAGCACGGAGAGGGCGCCATCGGAGACCGCGACCCAGTTCTGCACCGTCAGCCGGTCGGCATAGGCGCCGGGCATCAGCTCGTGGGCGGGATCCACGACGCATAACGGGCCTTCATACCGGAATCGGCCCTGGGGCAGGAGGAAAGGAAAGGATACATAGGTTTCGAGCAGAGGGGTGGGATCTTGGAGCATGGCCACCGCCAGCTCCAGCCGTTTTTCAGCGGCATTCAGCGTGTAGGTCACCTCGACATGAGGATGGCCTTTGACCGTGAACGCCGCACGCAACGAGGAGGCGACCGGGCCGTCCGGGCCGGCTCGCAGCCGGGTCAACGCGGTTGTTTCCAGGGGTCCGGAAGGCGCTCTCGCCAGGATGGCGCCGAACGGGTGTTCGGCCGCCGGATCGATCAGTTCACGGCCGATTTCCTTGTCGAAGAGACTGCGCGCGAAGCCGGTGGTCGGATCGAGTTCGAGCCGGTAAAAGGCATTCTCCAGCGCGGGGGGGGAGGCCGTGACTTGAACCGCGAACGCCGGGCGGTCCGGGCGCGGTTCGAGGCGATACGTACGGTAGCCGAGCGCCGGCACGCCTTTGGCGTGGAACAGGAGATCGCGGGCGATCCCCGAGGGATTCTCAAAGAGGCCTAACCGCTTGCCGCCCGCGGCCAGGCCGAGGCGTTGAGCCGCATAGGGATGGGGGTCGAACGGCGATTCGAGCGCGTCGATCTGGAACGGCACGGCTTCGCCGGTGTCCGCGTCGATCAGGTCGAACTGGCCGGACACGATTTCCGGCGGCGGATTCACGTGCCAGCGAGTTCCCAGCAAGACTCCGCACAGCGTTCCCTCTTCGGTGGGGCGCATGGTGCTGCCGCAGTTGTCGAGTTCGCGCAACGGCGCGCGCACAAGGCCGGCGCGTTCAATCGGCATGGCATTGAAAACGACCAGATGGAGGCCGGGTTCATCGAGGCGCACGGCGTCGGCGATGCGCGCCATGGCTTTTTGGGTGAGGTCGTGTGTCAGCGCCGCGGCCCGATACGCATGCACGGCCTTCTCCAGTTCGGCGGCGCAGGCGGAGGGTCCGGCCGGGAAGTGGTGGCCCCAGGAGTGTTCGTCGTGCCAGAGCGTTTCTTCGTAGGCGGCGGCCAACTCATCGGACTGGTCCGTCGGATCCGACCGATCGGTCAGATGCGCGGCCGCAACGCTCAGCGCCTCCGCAGCGGGAATGTCGGCGTGGTTGCGGCGATTGATGGCCGTGGCGGCGGCGGTCGAAGCGGCGCCGACGGGGTAATCCTGACCCGGCACTTCGCCGCCCAAAACCGGAAGCGTCACGGGGAGTTGCGGAAGCAGATCGGCATAAAACCGGGCGTTGGTGCTGCAGATCAGGCGCGGGAAAGCCCAGCGTGCGTTCCAGTCGCGGACGGTGTGCGTATAGCCGTCGATATAGGGCGAATTGTCGCGAGCGCCGCCGAGCACCGGCCAGCGCAGGACGGTGTAGGGATATCCGCCATCCTGCAACTGGAGCAGGCGCTCCGCCAGACCGGGCAGGCGTGGGTCGCAGGGGCCGCCGCAGCCGGCATTGTTGCACCAGAACAGGATTCGTTTGCCGGAGGGGCTTTTCCACCAGAAGGCGCCGGGCATGCCGGCGGCGCCGAAGATGGTCGCTTCGTCCCAGAAGGATGGCGCGCCGGACGAGCCCCACGAGTAGTAGTTCGCTAAGCCCGGACAGAACAAGCGGATGCCGGCTCCGGTGAGTGCCTCGCAAAGACCCCAGCTGAAGCCGGGAATGTCGTTATGTTCGGCGGAGACGAGGGGAAGGCCGTAGTCACGTTTCAGACGGAAGGCCGGATACAGGCTGCGGATCAGGACTTCGTGCCCGCACAATTCGGTGGTCAAGTTGCCGAAGAGCGCGGTCAATTCAAGATCGCCACGCCGCAACCCATCGAGCATGGCGGCGGCCCGGGCGGGCGGGGCATGGCGCAAAAAATGGTCGATCGACCAGGTTTGCTCGATCACGGCGCGAAAGCGCGCCTCTTCGGGAAAATCGCGGGTGGCCGCCACCAGCTCAAGGGTCGCATCGAGCCAGCGGTCGTGTTCCGGAATCACGCGCGAGGCCAGATCCGTGTAGCCGGCATCGTGGTGCGAAAGCTGGACCACATGCACCGTCCAGCGGCGGGGCGGCTGCCAGGGAACGCGGCGGGAATCGATCCGCTGCCCGTCCAGGAAAAGTTCGAATGTCAGGTCGCGGGGCGACTCGATGGCCGGGATGAAACAGTCGTGCGCGGATTCGCCGGGCGGCAGGGGGGGCAGGTTATGGCGCGCGCCATCCACGGCCAGGAGAACCGCCTGCGGCGTGACGAGCGGGTTGCGTAGCGAGACCGTGATTCGCTGCTCCAGCCCGGCGCCGGTGCGGCGCAGGAAAACAGTGGGGGCGATGGCGGTGAAGACCGGACTCATGGCGCTCGATTTCGTTGGGTGTGAATGGCGCAACGTACCATAACGGTTCTGGAGCGTCAAGTCGGCGACGGCAAACCGCGGCAACGCGGCAGAACAATTGACGCTCCGGGGGGGAAGCGATAGAGTACCCCATCAATTCCCGTGAAAGGACGGTCGGCTTATGACAACGGCAAGCCTGGTTCCCAGCGTGGCCGTGGCGGCGCTTTCCAGCCCCCTGGAAGTGGGGGCCGACCGCGCGTCGGATACATCCGGGGCGTTAACCCGCGCTTTGGCGGGGGCCGGTTGCGAGGCGTTCGATCTCGGAGTCGTGAGCACGCCCGCGCAGGCCGCCGCGGCGGGACGATTGGCGGCGGAACGGCATCCGGATGCGGTCGTTTTTGCGCCGGTCTGCTGGTTCGAGGACTACCTGGTTCTCGATTTCATCGAGGAGTGCTCCGTGCCGTTGTTGCTGTGGCCCCGGCCGGGCATGGAGACGGGCGCGCTGTGCGGCGCGCAGCAACTGACCGCCTATCTGTGCCAGCTCGGGACGCCGCATGCCAGCGTGTTCGGCGATATCGACGACGGGGAATGCCTGAAACGCGCGCGGCTGTTTCTGCGCGCCGCAGCGCTGAAAGGCGCGCTGAGACGAGCGCGGATCGGGCTGGCCGGCCATCATGTCAACGGCATGACGCATACGGCGCCGAACGAGATGGCGCTGAAGAAGATCGTGGGGCCGCGGGTGGTTTGGCTGGAGGTGGAGCGATTGCTGAAACGGGCGGCGGAGATGCCGGAGGCCGCGGTTCGCGCACGCTGGCAACAGCTTAAAGGTCGAGCCGGCGCCTGCGAGGCGGTAGACGCCGACGGGCTGGATTCGATGCGGATTTACGAGTCGCTCCGGGAAGCGATCGCGCAGCACGGGCTGGCGGCGCTAACGATCGGCTGTTATCCGGATTTGATGGGGCGAGTGTGTTTGGCGGCGTCCCTGCTGGCGGACGACGGTATCCCGATGGCCTGCGAGGGGGATGTGCATGGCGCGATCGGGCAACTGATCCTGCAACGGTTGACGGGCCGGCCCACCCACAATACCGACTGGCTGGATCCGGTGGACGGCTCGAGCGTGGTGTTCACCCACTGCGGTTCCGGTTCGCTCAGTCTGGCGGAGAAGCCGGAGTCCGTGCGGCTGGCGCCGGTGCGGCTGATGACTCAGGGCGTATGCGCGCTGTTCACGGCGAAACCGGGGCCGGTAACGCTGGTCAACATCTCGCCCCATCCGGCGGGATATCAGATCGGTCTGCTGGAGGGCGAGGCGGTTTCCACCGGCATGGTATTCCCCGGCAATCCCGCGCGGGTCGTGTTTAAGCAGCCCGTGCAACAGATCATGGACTGGGTATACGAAACGGGACTGGGCCACCACTGGATGATCGGCTACGGCCATGTGGGAGCGGAAATCCACGCGTGGGCGAAGCTGTGCGGTGCGGGGTTGCGATTGTCCGAACCCGTGTGAAAGAAAGATAAAATCCATGAACGTTTCCGAACTGACCCGGTTTCTCGACAGCCTGCCCGAACGGGGTATACCGGGCGTGGACATGACCGTCCATATCGGCGGCCGCGAGGTATTCCGTCACGCGGCGGGATATGCCGATCGCGAGAGCAAACGCCCCGTCGCCCCGGGAACCCTCTACAACCTGTATTCGGTGTCCAAGGTGATCACGTGCGCCGCCGCGCTTCAACTGTTTGAAAAGGGTCTTTTTCTGTTGACCGACCCGCTGGACGACTATCTGCCCGAGTTCGGCCACATGATGGTGCGGTGTAAAAAGGGCGACGGAACCGAGGACATTTGCCCGGCCACCCGTAAAATCACGATCCAGGACCTGTTCACCATGTCGGCCGGACTGACCTACAATCTGGGCTCGACGGCCATCCGCGACGCGATTGCCGCCACCGATGGCCGCGGCCCCACGCGCGAGATTGTCCGCGCCATCGCGAAGGATCCGCTGGCCTTCGAACCGGGCTCCCACTGGAATTACAGCCTGTGCCACGATGTGCTCGGCGGGCTGATCGAGGTCGTGTCGGGGCAAGCGTTCGGCGCATACCTGCGCGGCCATGTTTTTGCGCCTGCCGCCATGGCGGACACGGGCTTTCGCCTGCCCGAGGGCAAGCAGTCCCGGCTTGCCGCCCAATACCGGTTTAACGACGCCACCCGCACGGCGGCGCGGATCCCGCCCTCCAATCCCTATGCGGTCGCGTCCGAGTATGAAAGCGGGGGTGCGGGGCTGATTTCCTCGCTGGAGGATTACATCAAATTCGCCGACGCCCTTGCCAATGACGGTGTGGCCGCGACGGGGGAGCGCATCCTCAGCCGCGCCGCGATCGATCTGATGCGGGGCAACTGTCTGGACGCCGCGCGGCTGACCGACTTCAACTGGCCACAGATGGCGGGCTACGGCTACGGGCTTGGTGTGCGCACGATGATGGACCGGGCGCGCGGCGGCTCGCTGGGGCCGGTCGGCGAATTCGGCTGGGGCGGCGCGGCGGGCGCCTATGTCCTGATCGATCCGCAAAACCGGATTGCCGTTTACTACGCCCAGCACATGCTCAACAACCAGGAGCCCTATGTGCATCCGAGATTGCGCAATCTCGTGTATGCCGGTTTGAAGGATTGACGAACGCGGGGCCAAAGGAAGACGGCGCGACGCACACGCGCGCTAACGTGACGGCGGCTTACGCCGGCGTTCGGTGAGCCAGGTGGTCCAGATGCTGATCTCGTAGAGGAGCCCGAGCGGCAGGGCGAGAATGAAGAGGCTGAAGGGGTCGGTCGTCGGCGTGACCACGGCCGCGAGAATGATGATAAAGAGGATGGCATGGCGCCGCTTTTCGCGGAGTTGTGCGGAGGTCAACACCCCGAGGTGGCCTAGCAGCATGACCCCCACCGGCAGTTCGAAGGTGATGCCGAAGGACGCCATCACGAGCAGCACGAAGCGCACATAGTCGGACGCCATCCAGAACGGCGCCGAGACGCCCATCCAGGTGTTGAACCACAGCATGATTTTGATCGCGGGCGGGAGCATGAGCGTGTAAGCCACGGCGACGCCCGCCGCGAACAGGATGCCGGCATATCCCAGCGCGAAGACCGTGGCCCGGCGTTCGCGGCGGGTGAGCCCGGGGAACACGAAGCCCGCGAGGGCGGCCACGATGAACGGCAGGGAAAGCACCAGGCCGGACCAGAGACCGGTGGACATGGCGATGTTCATGCCGCCGGTGACGTTCAGGCTGTTCAGGAACGTGGCGGGATCCTTCCCGGCCTTGAGGAGCGGAAGTTTGAGCCAGTTGAAAATGGCCGGCGCCATCGGGAACGCGATTCCGAGCCCGATGGCGAAAGCGAGCGCGGCACGGAAGAGCGCGCGCCGCAAATCGGCCAGGTGCGCGAAAAAGGTCATGGAGGGCGAAGGGGTGTCGTCCTCATCCGGCTCGGGGCGGTTCGTCCGGGGGGGGGGCAGGGTATTCGGCATAGTCCTCCGGCGGTGGGGTGTCCGGTTCTTTTTCCGAAACCGGCGGCGGGGCGTCGGCTTCCATTAACTGGTCCTTGAACGTTTGGAACGCGCGTTGGAACTGCGCGCTGACGCGGCCCAGCATGCGGGCCATCTCCGGCAGCCGCTTGGGGCCGAACATCAGAAGGACGACGGCGAAGATGACGAACACTTCACCGCCCCCGATGGAATCCAAAAAGGCGATGGTCAGGTCGGTTTGCATAAAAAAAGGGCGGATGTAAGGAATCCGCCCGTGTGCGTGAGACTAGCCGTCACGCGTTATTCGTAGATGGCGAAATCAGCGCGGCGGTTCTGGTTCCAGTCGGATTCCGTATGGCCGGGGGCGGCCGGCTTTTCCTCGCCGTAGCTGAGCGTCTTGACCCGGTCCTCGGCTACGCCGATACTGAGGAGGTAGGCCCGGACCGCCTGTGCGCGGCGCTCCCCGAGCGCCATGTTGTATTCGGCCGTGCCGCGTTCGTCGCAGTTGCCTTCCACCACCGCCTTGTAAGCGGGATTGGCGCTGAGGAAAGCGGCGACCTTGTCGGCCTTGGCGAGTTGGGAGTCGTCGAGTTTGGCGCTGTCGAATCGGAACAGGACGGAATCGAGCGAGGCGTCGACCTTGAAGCCGAACTCGGTGGCTTCGCGCTCAGGAAGATCGGTTTCCTCGGTGAACGCATCGGGCGCTCCGATATCTTCCGGCGAGAGCGTTTCGGGACCCCGCGCGACAGCGGGTTGTTTTTTAGGACGGCAACCGGAGGCTGCGACCATGGCGACGAGCAGGAACAGACCCACCAATTTCAGACTGTTTTTCAACATGATGACCGAATCTCCTAAAAAAACTTACGGCAAAAGGGGCGACCAAGCGGCGCTTCGCCAGTTGCCTTCAACTTTCATGAACGGTATAGAAGGTTTGCCCGTGGTGTCAAGCACATAGATGATATTTTCGCTCCCCGACGTGCGGGTACAGGCGATGTGGCGGCCGTCGGGAGCCCAGGAAGGATCTTCAAAGTTGCCGGTGTCGCCGGTGAGATCGGTCAACTCGCCGTTATCCGGGTTGTAGACGCAGATGCGGTAGCGGCCGGCGCGGCGGCTGGAGAAGGCGATGCGGCCGTCCGGTCCCCAGTCGGGGGCGACGTTTTCGCTGCCGGAGACGGGCACGCGGGTGCGGTCTCCGCCGGAGCGGCTGAGGATGTAGAGTTGGGGAGAGCCGCTGGAGTCCGAGACATAAACAAGTTTGGAGCCATCGGGCGACCAGGAAGCGCCGGTCTCGGCGGCGGAGGGGGTGGAGGTGAGGCGGAAGAGGCGGCCGCCTTTGACGGGAGGGCGTAGAATGTAGAGTTCGGGATTGCCGGTGGCCGACAGGGTGAGCGCCATTTCGCGGCTGTTGGGTGAGTAAGCGCCGCTGGTGTTCAGCCCGTCGAAACTGGACAGGACATTCATCTCCCAGCGGTCGATATCGATCGTGTACAGATCGGGATACCGGCGGCGGTATGACGTGAAGACGATTTTTTTGCCGTCGGGCGCCCAGGCCGGGTACAGGTTGAGGCTGCGGTCCTTGGTGATCTGTTTGAGGTTGGCGCCGTCGGAATCGCAGAGATACAGCTCCCAGGCGCCGGTGCGGTTGCCGGAGAAGACCAGTTTGGAGCAGAGATAGGGCTTGCCGCCGGCAATGTCCTGGATCATGGCATCGGCGGCCTTGTGCGCGAGCCAGCGGGGATCGCCGGTGGGATGCGAGAACGAGCGGCGGAAGGCGGCGGGTTTGACATCGAGTTGAACCGAGGCGGGCGGAGTAAAAAAGCCGGTGACGGGGTGGGATCCGCCTTCGGGCACGACGGTGAACCAGCCGGAGCGGACCAGATCGTTTTCGAGCGTGTGTTTGAAGAGCTGGCCCTGCGGCCCGTCGGCGCGGAGGCCGGAAAGATCCATGGAGTAGCCGGCGGTTTTGGAGACCGTGATCTGGGCCTGGCTGGATGAGAGCGGGAACGGCAACAGGAGGGTGGCGAGCAGGGCAATCCGTTTCATACGATCCTTTTTATGGCATGTGACTTTCTGCGGCAGGACGCTCATTTCAAGCCGAGCCAGCGAGCGGCCGTCTCTCCCATGATGCCGTTCACGACGTCGTCGGGAAGGCCGATTTTCTGGAACATGGCGAGATAATGGTCCTGCGCCTCCTTGACAATGCCCGGCTTCGTGACGTAGGCGTCCGAACCCAGCACCAGTTTCCGGAATCCCGTGTACTGGGTGTCCAGCAGGGGCAGCGTCGCGCCCATGAGCTTGATCATCTCCTCGGCGGAAAGTGTCCCCCAGGAACCCGATCCCGCAAGGTCGGCATACAGGTTGGCGTGGATTTTGAGATATTCGGCGGTCTCATGACGCCAGATCGTCGTGCCCAAATGCGCCATGACGATTTTCAAATTCTGAAACGAACGGGCGATCCGGTCGATCGTCAGCGGCATCATGTTCCGCAGAACGGGGCGCTTCCAGACGATGTCCGCCGGACTTGGCCGGTAATTGCCCGTGTGAAACAACACGGGCAGTCCGGCCTTTTCGGCCGCCTCGTACACGGGCATGTACAGGTCGTGATCGTATTCGTAGTAGGGGTAAATGAACTTCAGCATCTTGAAGCCCGCGTCCGCGAGCCGCCCGACGTCGGCCGGATCGACTTGCTCCCACAGGTCGAATCGTGCGGCTGCCAGGAAAACGCCGGGATGACTCTTCGCGAGTTCCATGACTTTCTCGTCGTCCGCGAACGTGCTGTTCCCGTAACGCTTGCCGCCACTCAAAACGGCGATGGTCCCGGTTTCCTCGCAGGTTGCGGCCAGGTTTCGAATACCCGTTTTGTCCAGACTGTTGCAATGCACATGGAGATCAATTTTCATGCCGTACCCTTTCCGCCGCGACCCCATCGATTTCAGTCTACTATAGCATTCCGCCCCCGGCTCTGTAAAGAAAGTGAACGAAGCGACGGCGATGACGAGGGTCGATTGATGATTTATTTTGTCACGGTTGACACTTGGAAACAACCGAAAAAGGGGTTATAACAGGAACGATGACCCGGCGAGTTCTGATGATTTTCGTGGATGGATTTGGAATCGGCCCTGCGGATCCGGCGGTCAATCCTTTTTGCGGCGGCACAGCCCCGGTTCTGGAGCGCTGGCTTGCGGAGTCGTGCGTTTCGATGGATGTGACGATGGGCGTGCCCGGGCTGCCGCAGAGCGCGACGGGGCAGACGGCGCTGCTGACCGGGGTCAACGCGGCGGCGGCGGTGGGCGGGCATGTACAGGGCTTCCCCGGGCCCGACCTGCGGGCGATCATCGAGGCACATAACATCTACGACCGTCTGCAGGTCCGCGGGTACCGGGCCGCGAGCGCCAACGCCTACTTCCTGGAATCGATGCCCGAGCGGTTGGTACGACGCCGTCCGTCCGTCACCACGGTCGCGGCGCTGAAGGCGTTCGGCGCGGTGCGGGACGGCGCGGCCCTGCGGGCCGGCCGGGCCGTGTTTCACGATTTAACGCGGGACTCGCTGCTGGAGCGGGGGTATGAGGGACCGGTGATCAAACCGGAGGATGCGGCGCGGCATCTCTGGTCAATCGCGCGGGATCACGATTTCACGCTGTTCGAGTTTTTCGAGTCCGACAAGACGGGACATCGAGGTACGATCGAGGAGGCGCGCGCGGTGGCGCGCAAACTGGACCGGTTTTGCGAGGAGTTGGAGCGGGGGCTTGACCGGGAACGGGACCTGCTGATCCTGACCAGCGATCACGGGAACATGGAAGACATGTCCCACCGGATGCACACGGCAACGCCGGTTCCCTTCGTGGCCATCGGCGCGGGGAGCGGCCGGCTGTTGAAGGCGGTCCGTTCCATCACGGATGTCACCCCCGCGCTGTTGGTGCTTTTCCCCTGAATATAAGATTGACGGACGAACAGGGTATTGAAAAGATGCAACTCGATGTGAGGAACATTTTAATTTCCGAAGAATACGTATGAGCCGACTTCAGCGATTTGGACGCGCATTTTTTTCCTACCGCATGCTGAACCTGCTAGCCCCCCTTTTTGCCGGCGTTGTGGCCTGGCTGGCCCTTGCCTGGTGGCTGCGTTCGGACACGAACGAGATGTCCGATAAAGACGATATCGTCTTTCAGCCGCTTCAGCCGTATAGTCCGATTGCGGCAGGCGGCGAACATACCGTGGGCCTGGCCGCGGATGGAACGGTGCGGGCATGGGGCCGAAACAGCGAGGGGCAGTGCTATGTTCCCCCGGGGTTGTCGGAAGTCATGGCGGTGGCGGCGGGCTCAACGGAGTCGATTGGCCTGAATACGAACGGCGCGATTGCCCTCTGGGGCAAATTCGCCCAGTATAACGAGGGACCCTCTTGCTGGGTGCCGTCCGGTTTGCCGGCCCTGTGCGCTATCGCGAGCGGATCCTTTCACACGCTCGTGATAACAAGATCGGGCACCGTGCTGGCGTGGGGCCAGAACGGCGACGGGCAATGCAATGTGCCGGTCGGGCTTTCGAATGTGGTCGCAATCTCTGCGGGAATGGCTCACTCGGTTGTGTTGAAGCGGAATGGCACCGTAATGGCCTGGGGGCGCAACGGCGAAGGGCAGTGCAAGGTGCCTGCGGATCTGTCGAACGTGGTGGCCATTGCGGCGGGAGGGTTGCAGACGCTAGCTTTGAAAAAGGACGGCACCATTGCAGCTTGGGGGTACAATGAGGACGGTCCGTGCACGATTCCTCCTGGACTGACGGCAGTCGCCATTGCGTCGGGCTGTTACCATACGCTGGCGCTGAGACCCGACGGCACGGTTGCAGCCTGGGGGCACAACGGATACGGCCAGTGCAATGTTCCGGCGGGGCTGTCGAACGTGGTGGCCATTTCGGGGGGAGGCTGGCATTCGCTGGCGTTGAAGTCGGACGGAACCATCGTGGGCTGGGGCCGGAACCGCGAGGGGCAGTGTTCGCCTCCCCCCGGGTTCGAGGTCGACCTGCTGACCGCCATTGAGGTTGTCGGAACGAATGTCGTCCCTGAAAAAGGCAAGGGCGTCTATTCCTGTGTGGCCCATTTCATCGACGGCAGCCAGAGTTCGGTGACCGACGGAGTAAGCTGGCATGAAAATTCGCCGAATGCCGTCATCGACGCGAGCGGAAATTTAACGGTCTATGGCGTGCGGCACGACCAGGCGTTTCAGGTCCAGGCGATCTATCGCGGTCGGGCCGACACGCGCGAGGTGACGATTCGGAACTGGAGTCTGCTCAGGGCGATGGGACTATGAAGAAAAAAGACACGATGACCGGGATCGAGCGAGTCAAGGCTGTTGTCGCGGGCCGAGCCTACGACCAGCCGCCGGCCATCATCAAGGAAGCCGCGGCGGCGCGCTGCTATTCCGTCCTGGGCGTTCGCTCGATGGTGAGACCCGGCTGCGAAGTGTCCCCCTGTTCGCCGGTCGCCAGTGTGCACGCCTTGGTGGAGTTTTCCAGACAGCGCGGTCAGGCCTGACGGATCTGGAGCGACACGACGCAGGAGGGCGGGGCGGGGCGGTCGATGAAGCGGAACTCGTAAACCAGCCGATGCGGGCCTCGTTCAACCGTTGTCTGCCCCTGGACGGGTTCCGCGAAGATCACGGGGTCGAGGCCCGCGACGAGTTTCAGCCGGTTGATGACGGCCTGGTGGGGCGGCGGGGGGAGGTGCGAGCCGCCGCCCTCCTTCCCGATCGGGGGGAGCGGCGTTGAGTCCGTGACCGTGAAGGTGAAAACCGACTGCTTCACCATCCATTTCAACAGCCCCTCCGCGTAGTCGGCCGTGGGCACCGGATCGAGAGCCGGAGTTTTGTTTTCGTCAAACTTGGAGCGCAACAGCATTTTTCATCTCCTCCTTGTGCGTGCGATGCGGGAAGAACGGCCTTACCTCATTCGATCCGGACGACCTTGCCCTGTTCGAGATAAACCTGCCCCCACTCGTATTGCAGGATTTCGCGGGAGCCCGAAACGATGAAACCGCGGGGGGAGCCCAATAGCTGAATGGACTCCGCTTTGGAATCTCCGGATTGAGGCAGAACGGCGGGCGGTTTGGGTTTCGGCCGGGGCGGGGTTACGGGCGAAGGAGGCGGCTCGGCGATGGCGGGGGGGACTTCGGGTTTTATGGCCGGGGGAGGGGCGACCGTCTCCGATGGGGATTGGGTTTCAACGATGGCGGGGGGGCGGTTCCACTCTCCGGCGGTGACGGTGAACACGCCGGGTTCCAGGGCGGCCATCACCCGGTCATCGGCGCGCAGCCAGAACCGGACACCGTCGTTCGTGGCGCCTTTCCCGGGCGGGCGCCACTCGGCCCAGATGCTGCCGCCCTGGTTCAGGACAAGCAGGCGTTGCACATCGGTTTCGCTCAGGCGCGGTTTTCGGTAGCTTACGCGCAGGGCGATGCCGGCCCAGCCTTCCGCGGTGACGGCCATGCCGTTGTTCGTGTACTGCCGGGTTTCCACTCCGGCTTTGTCGGCGGACTCGATCAGGGGCCGGCCGTAACGGGCGATGAGGGCGGAGGACGATTCTCCGATCTGGCCAAAGGCGGTGGCCGACGCGGTGAACGCAAAGGCGCACGCGAGCGACACGCATGGGCGGGGAGTTGGACGGATTGGTGTCATTGCAGGGCGGTGAAACAGGTCCAGGTTCCCGGCACCATGTGCCAGGCGGTGTCGACCATGATGCTGCGCTGGGAGCCGAGGGGATGGGGAAGGCCGGGCACGATCACCGTGCCGCTCCGGATTCGTTCGTCAAGCGTCACATCGAGCCGCGTACGGTAGGAGCCGCTGCGGTTGATCCGGACCTGATTGCCGGCGGTCATGTTGCCGAAAATGCTGATATACGGCTGGCTTGCGGTGTTGAGATTGTTGTCCACGAAGTTATTTTCGGCGTAGAGCAGGGCGTGAATGCTCCCCCCGGTTCCGAACTGGGCATCGCCGATGTAGATGTTGCCGGAGTTGGTGGGGGCGTTCTGATTTTTTAACGCAATCAGGCAAAGTGCGTCGGACGGACTCTGGACGACGGTGCTGTTCATATCGTCAGGGGTTAAACCGGCCGGGTAGGAAGCATTGTAGTAAAATTCGTCGGAGATGGTGATGTTGCCGTTCGCGACGATCGTGATGTGGGTTCCGGGCCGAAGGAAGCGCATGCTATACACATTGGGATTGTGGATGAAGAGGTTGCCGTCGACGTAATACAGCAGGTCGTTGCCCGCGGCGGTGACATTGATGTACATGCTTCTCGTTTCGGTCGAGCCGTCGATTGACGGCGCGGTGCTGGAGTTATAGCCGGAATACGCGGGGTCCTCCAGGAAGTAATCGTCGATGCGCGCGCCATTGGTGGCATAGGTATAGGTATACGTGCGGCCGCTGATGGTTTTGCCGCCGCTGGTCGTGGAGCCGCTGGTGGGCGGATTGCGCACAAAGATATGCTCGGGCCTGGAGCTGTCGGTGATCGCCTTGGCCGTGCCGTAATCGCTGGCCGTCACGACCACGTCGTTTCCCCAGCGTTCGAGGGCGCCGGCCGGTTTGGCGGCGTTCCGGTCCACGGAATAGCACATATTGGTCAGGTTGGGCGGATCGATCGCCGTGTCGTAACCCGCCACGGCTTTCTGTCCGGGTCCCGGAGCCGGCATGCCCGAGGTCGCCCCTTTTGCGGCGGTGCCGTAATCGTAGAGCTCGTTGCGATCGTCAAGGTATTCTTCGCCCGCGTCGTAAATGCCGTTCTGATCCGTGTAGGGCTCGCCGTCGGAATCGTAAACGCCATCGCCCTGGTCCTCGAACTGCTCGGCGGGCCAGGCTGCGCAATAGTAGGTTTTCCTGTTCACCGTATAGCTCGTTTTCCAGTTCCAGCGCCTGCTGCTATACAGCCAATACCCGCCGGCGGGGTCGTATTTGCCGTTCTGCCGCTGGGTATGACTCGCGTCTTCCTCCCATTCTTCGCCGGCATCCCATTGGCCGTTGCCGTAATCCACGACCGTGTCCACGCCGGCGTTATAGACGCCGTTGCTGTTCCGGTCGATGTACGTGTCCCCCTCGTCCCAATCGCCGTTCCCGTTCAGGTCCTCGAACGGCTCGCCCACATCGTAAACGCCGTTGCCGATCGTATCGACAAAGGCTTCGCCGAAATCGTATTTGCCGTTGTTGTACACCTTGCTCATATACGGCGCCATGGACGCTTTATAGGCGTCGAATTGGACTTTGGTGAGCGGATTGGTAAATGTTTGAATGGCGTAGGCGTTGGTCCACTCTTCGTCGCCGGTGCACAGACGATCCCCGTTGGTATCGACCATGATTTCCGGCAGGCGCAATTGGGCGTCGCCGGACAGTTCGATGGCGTTGCCCGAGTAGACGTCGCCCTTGACGAAATCGGCTCCGGTTCCGGTGCCGCCGACTTTGAGCACGTAATTGGATTGACCGAGGGAACTGCCCGCGAACAAGGCATGCGCGTAGAGGGCGTGGATGCTGCGTTGGCCGGCGCCGAGCGTCACCTCGGCCTGCACATCCACCGTGTTGCCGCTGTACCGGCCCGTCGACAGCACGAAATACCGGCTGTTCGAGGAGGAAATGCGGGTATTGAAGCCCCAGTCCGATTCCGCAAAGCTCCGGGTGTCGCCGAAATAGTCCCGGGATTCGGAGTAGGAGATATTGGCGTCGGACAGCGCGTTCAGTTTCGCCAGCGCGGCGCGCAGTCCGGCGTCCGCCAGAAAGAACGCTTTGTCGTGACGGTAGGCCTTTTCGCAGTTCCAGGCAAAGGAGGTGGACATCGTCAGCAACGAGGTCACGATGAAACCGGCGAAACCCAGCATGACGACGGTGACGACGAGGGCGGATCCCCGTCGGCTGTCACGTTTTTTTTCTCGTTCCCGATGCATAAGCCCTCCTTTCGTTTCCATTCCGGCGCCATTACTCCGTAAAATTCCGCATACAGACCGCAAAGTTGACGACGGCCGCGTAGAGCCCGTCATTGGCGGCCTCCGTGCCGCCGGGCGTCGGCTCGGCCACCCGGTAGGCCACGCGGATGCCTTGGCTGCCCATTGGTGTGAACAATTTGATTCGTCCGCCATCGGCATCCATGATGCGGGTCAATCCCCGCGCCACGAGGAGTTCGGCTTTTCCGCCATGGATCAGATACAACCGCCCGCCCCGCAGAGTGTCCGAGGTGTTGGAGTAGAAAAACGTGCCGATGCTGTCGCCCGGGAAACGCACTTGAATCCAGTTGCCCTCCATCTCGTCGATAGCCGCGATGCCCGAGGCATTGCGGAGATAAGACTCGATTTTTTTGCAGGTGCGCATGGCTTCCGCCTGGGACCAGGCGATCTTCGAGCAGAGACTGGTCTGCCGGCCGGTCCAAATGAAAGCGGTCATGACCGTGGCCATGACCACGCCGCTCAACGTGAGGGCGATCATCACCTCGGTGACCGTAAACCCCCGGCGGTTTCTCGTTTCCCGGCAGGATGGGTTGTGTTCGTTCATATCGGTCTTCCTGCGGGTTGGGTCAATTCAAAATCATGGAAAACGAGTTTGTGATTCTACCGCTCTGCAAGGGGGAAACGAAAGTCACGTCCAGATGGAGCTCGGCATAGACGTTGCTTGACGCGGACACCACGCTTTTGTCTCCCGCATGCCAGAGGATGCGCGGGCTGAGGACGATGTCCTGGCCCAGGGAACTCACGTTGGTGCCGGCGTTCGCCAGCAGGCAGCCGGGTTTGGCGAGCCCGTCCCGGCCGGCGGCAATCAGTTCCTCGAGTTTTTGTTTGGCCACGGAACGGGCCTCGGTGGCCACGCGGGCATGTTCCGACCACCTTCTGGCTTTCCAGCCCAGTTCGAAAAGACCGATGCTCAAGAGGATCGCCAGAAGCATCGCCACCATCACTTCCACGAGGGTCGTGCCTGTTCGGTTCGCATTCACAAACAACGTCAACTGCACATTTCATGCCACAGGCGCGCCGCGAGTCGAGAAATCGGCCCAACTCCGTCTTTTCAGCTCCACCAGGCACGTTTTGCCGGATTCAGCCTGGGGAAAGGGTGAGAAATAAATGCGCACGGTTTCGCCGGCATGCGCACAACCTGTTGTCATGCAAGAGGTAAAAGAAGTTGCCGGCGGCTGCCGGTTGGACAGGTTGGCGCAAGGGTTATTCCGTCTCTTGCGAGTCCGGTTCGACGGCGGGGAAATCGATCGTTCCGGAAGTGAAATAGCGATTCATCGTTCGGCGCGAGATGCCCAGCATCCGGGCGGCGGCGGATTGATTGCCCTTGGCGCGCCGCAGGGCTTCGCGCAACAGCAGGCTTGTGGCGTGGTCAAGGGAGGGGAGGTCCCGGCCGAATGAAAGCATGTCGGCTCCGGCGCTCGACGAGTCCGCGGGGTGCGCGGCGGACGGGTTCGCCGCCGCCTGGTCCATGTGTTCCAGGAAGGTGCGGAGGGAGAGCACGCCCTTTTCGTGCTGGGCGACCGCATCGAACACCATGGCGCGAAGCTCCCGCACATTGCCGGGGAAGAGATAGCTCGTGAGATAAGTCGGCAACTCCCGGGGCGGCGTGGGTTTGGGCTTGTTCAGAGCTTGCGCCGCCTGGCCGAGAAAGGCATCGATCAACGGCGGGATGTCGTCCAGCCGTTCCCGAAGCGGGGGCACGCGGATCAGGTGGGCATTCAGGCGGAAGAACAGGTCTTCGCGGAACTGTCCCGCGCGTGTCCGCTTCGGCAAGTCCCGATTCGTTGCCGCGATCACCCGGCAGTCGGTGGTCCGGGGGCGGTCGCTGCCGAGGGGGAGGAATTCCCGTTCCTGTACGAGGCGCAGCAGCTTGGTCTGCGCCTCCACCTTCAGATCCCCGATTTCGTCCAGAAACAGACTGCCGCCGGCCGCCTGTGCGACCAGGCCCTCCCTCGGCATGGCCGCGCCCGTGAAGGCGCCCCGGGTGTGGCCGAACAGGGTGTCCGTGAAGGCGATTTCGTCCAGCCCCGCGACGTTCACGGAAACGAGGCGGCCGGCTCGCCTTCCGGCCTGGTGTAACGCCCCGGCGATCAGTTCCTTGCCCGTGCCGGTCTCGCCCAGGATCAGGACCGGCTCGGGTGAGGCGGCGATGGCCTCGACGTAGGCGAAAAGAGCGAGCATGGCCGGCGACCGGGTCACGATCTTTTCGAAAAACTCCGGCCGTTTCAACCGGGGCGTGAGCGCCCGATGGCGCAACTCCCGGTTCTCGGCCTGGAGCCGGCGATACTCGAGCGCGCGGCTGACGGTGGCGATCAGCCGATCGACGTCCAGGGGCTTGGTGAGGTAGTCGTAGGCGCCCGCCTTGATGCAGCGCACCGCCGTGGCGACCTCGTCCGTGGCGGTCACGATGATCACCGGCGTCAGAGGCGTCTTGGCTTTCAGGCGGGCCAGCACCTCCTCCCCCGGCAGGTGGGGCATGACCAGGTCGAGCAAGACGACGGCGGCCTCGCGGGCGACGGCTTCGGCGACCGCCTCCCGGGCATCGGCGCACAGGAGGACATCGACCAGGCCGGAATCCTGAAGCGCCCGCTCGATGCTTTTCAGGATCGTGACATCGTCATCCACCAGCAGCGCCAGGTTACGGGGGACCGTTGGGGTGTCAGGAGGCATGGCCGCCTTCCTTTTTTGCGGGGAGTTCGATCGTGAACACGGCGCCTTGGCCGAGTGGCGAGCGCACATCGATCCTCCCCCGGTGAGCGTGGATGATTTCGGAGGAAATGGACAAACCCAAGCCCGTTCCGCCCTGCTCGCGACGGGTCGTGAAAAAGGGCTCGAACACCCGTTCGATGTTTTCCGGCGCGATGCCGGCGCCCTCGTCCCGCACGGTGACGCGGACCCGGTTCGCCGCCGGATCCCGGGCGGAGGCGACCTCGATGACGGAGCCGGGCCGGGTGGAGGCTTGAGCGGCGTTCTGGATCAGGTTCACCATCACCTGGGTCAATTGCTGGGGATTCCCCTCGATCGGGGGCAGATCGTCCGCGAGCGCCAGGCGGAGCGCGCACCTGTTTTTTTCGATCGCATGCCGCAACAGATCGCACGCGTTCCGGATCACCGTGTTGAGCGAAACCGGCTCCACCAGGGCCGGCGCGGCGGGCCGGGTGAAGGTTTTGAGCGAGGCCACCAGCGCGGCGATCCGGTTCGAGGCGTCCCTCATTTCCGAGACGAGCTCGTCGATTTCCCGGCGAATGGGCATGCCCCCGCCGGCGGGGCTCCCGCCGGCGGCGAAAAGGTCGTCCACCCGGCGCCGCAACGCGGCCAGGTTCAGGCTGATCACGGTGTTGGGATTGTTGACCTCGTGCGCCACGCCGGCGACGAGGGAGCCCATGGCGGAAAGCTTCTGGGCCTGGATCAACTCGGCGCGCCGCTTTTCCGCCAGTTGCCGGAACTGCGCCCGGGATTCCAGCATGGTGTAGAGCATGTTAGCCAGTTCGCCCATCTCGTCCCGGCGCGACGTTTTCAGGCTGGACGGGAGGGGGGCGTCCACGGCCAGGGCGTTGATGCCGCTTTTCAGGCTTTCCAGCGATTGCGCCAACTCCCGCAAGATCCACCGATCCACCACCCAGAAGGAGAAAAGTCCCGTCCCCGCCCCGCACAGGAGGATCCAGCCCGTCAGGTAAAATTGGCTGATCAAGCCGTGAATAAAAACTTTGCGATCGATCGTGCATTCGACCATGACGGTATTCCGGCCTTCGAGATCGGGAATCCATCCGTTGCCTTTGACCGTCCTGAGTTGAGCATAGCGGATCACGATTTTCCGGCCGGGAGAGGGGTTTTCGCAGGGATACACGGCGATGTCGCCCCGCAAGGAGCCCTTGCAATCCGTGTTGCCGCTGACGCGGCGGGCCATGAGCAGGACGCCTCGGGCCGGCCCTTCGTCCTGGCTGGTCAGAATGGGCCGGGAGGCGACCAGCCAGACATCGCCGTGAACGGCGAGAAAACCGAGCGCCGAAGCGGCGGGATCGGAGAAATGCGTCAGGGATTCCGTGGCCAGGAGGCGGTTCCACAGATGTTCGGGGGGCGGCGTTTCACGGTTCCCCGCGAGATCGAAGCCCTTGGCGTAAAACGGGCGGCCTTGAAAATCGAAAAACGCCATCAGGCTCAGGCCGAGCGATTTGAACATGCCGTCCACGAGGTTGGAATCGAGGTAGTGGCGATTCGTATCGGACATGAAGGCATAGGTGTCGTCCCAGGAGGCCCAGTCGTCCGCCAGGCTGCCCAGCCGGTCCCGCTCCTTTTCCAGTTCGAGGCGCCCCCGTTCGAAGGCGTTTCGCATCAATTCCTTTTCGAGCGAATTCGCCCGAACCAGGAAAAGCTGGCCGGCGATCAAAGAGGCCAGGCAGGTTAACGCGAAAACGAAGCCGGCCATCACCACGACAAAACGGGTTCTCAACTTCATACCGGGCCTTTTTTTCTGGGCTCGCGAAAGTGCCGGAGGGAAATCGCCGATTTCGTTTCAGTCTAGTCGAACGGCTTGCGAAGTCAATAGGGGCGTCGTTAACGGGGCGGCGCGGCAAAATGCGCCAGGAGCCCGTCGAGCAGGTTCAGCGGGAGCCCGATGACGGTGGAGGGGTCGCCCTCGATTTTTTCAATGATGGCGCTTCCGCCGTCCTGCAACGCGTAGGCGCCCGCGCAGAAAAAGGGGTTCACCTGTTTCACGTGGGCGCGAAGCCGCTCGCGCGGCCAGGCCCGGAGCGTGACCGCCGCGCCATCTTCGGCCGTTTCCAGCCGGACGGGACGGCCGGGTCGCGCGAGTCCGAGCGCGAGCGCGGAGACGATGGTATGGGGGCGGCCGCCGAGGAAGGCCAGCATCTCGACGGCCTCCTCCTCATCGCGGGGCTTTCCGAGAATCCGGCCGTCGCAGGCGACCACGGTATCGGCGGCGAGCACCAGGCAACCGGGGTGGCGGGGGAGCGCGGCTTCGGCCTTGAGTCGGGCCAGGGCGCGGGCATGGGCGGCGGGATCGGCGCCCGGTTCTGGATCGGGCTCTGGAACAGACGTGGGCGCTTGGGAAAAAGAGAAACCGGCGCCTCGGAGCAGCGCCGCGCGGCCCGGGGAGGCGGAGGCGAGAATGAGGGGATAAAAAAACATGGAGCCTTATTATTTTTGACTCGTGTAGGATATTGTATAAGATAAATACGAGATGGTTACAACCATACTAGCAGAAGGGATGCTTTGATGAAAATGAAAATAAACACCGTGCGGAAGAAGACGAGTGGGGCTAGACGGTTGATGGCCATGATGGGCGTAGGCTTTTTAGTTGTGGCGTGGTCGTGTGGGTTGGTTGGGGCTGCCGAGACCCGGTACGTGAACAAGGATAATCCGTTTCCAAACGCACCCTTCACGCGTTGGGAGGATGCGGCCGTTACGATTCAGGACGCTATTGACGTGGCGGGCGTCGGCGATCTGATACTCGTGACCAACGGCATCTACGACACGGGTGGGAAAACCAACTGGCCGGCGGGGAGCGCCGTGACCAACCGGGTGACATTAACGAATTCCGTGACGGTTCAGGCCGTGAGCACGAATCCGGCGCATACGGTGATCGTGGGCGCGCCCGATCCGGTAACAGGCGGCCTGGGCGTTGGCGCGGTGCGGTGCGCCTATGTGCAAAGCGGGTGCACTCTGGCCGGGTTCACTCTGACCAACGGTTATACGCAGGCCGGAACGGCCGATGCGGTTAGTCGCCGAGGCGGCGGCGTTTATGGGGCCGGCGCGACCAGTTGGTTGAGCAACTGCGTTGTGGTGGCGTGCCAGGCGGGGTTCAATGGCGGCGGCGCATACAACGCTTCTCTTTTTCGATGCGTGCTGACTGGGAATACGGCTACCAACGGCGGCGGCGGGCATTCGGTCCGGGCATACTGGTCCGAAATCCGAAACAATCGCGCGATGAACCAGGGTGGCGGATTGTACGGAACCTACGCGGGAAATAGCGTCATTGCCGAAAACCGGGGTGGCGCATACGGCGGCGGGTTGGCCGGCACGCTGACGGCCGTCGATTGCGTGATCGTCAGCAACAGCACGCCTTCGTACGGCGGCGGTTACGGCCAGAGCGGATACGGTTTGACCGCCAGCAACTGTGTCTTTGCCTACAACTGGTGCGGGGGACAGGGCTCGGCGGTTCAAGGCGGCGCCCGTGTGGTGAATTGCCTGGCGATGCGCAACACGGGTGGATACGCGTTCCGCGACAGTTATCTCTATAACTGCACGGTGGTCAGCAACAGCGGTGGTCTGCAACAAAGCACGCGCGCAACCAATTGCATCATCTATTATAACGGCAACGATTTGGGTTCTTCGGGGCTCGCCGTCGGCTATTGTTGCTACGGCAGAACGACTTATCCCCTCACCGGCGAGAACAATATCACTAACGCCCCCGTTTTTGTCGACATGGAGGCTTTAAACTTTCGCCTGGTTCGGGGGTCACTCGGCATCAATGCGGGAACGAATATTGCATGGCTGAGCGACGTGCCCGATCTGGACGGCAATCTTCGCATCCATGAGGGACTGGTGGACATGGGGGCCTACGAGGCGGTGCCGGTGCCCTATCTGCTCAATGGCGGCGCCAGCGAGATCGGCGCGGACCGCGCGACGCTGAACGGGGATCTGATCTTTACCGGAACGGCGGCGGCAGTGGTGTGGGCCTACTGGGGCACGTCCGACGGCGGGACGAACAAAAACGCCTGGGCCGCGAACGCCTGCCTGAACGAGCGGGAACTGGGCGCTCTGTCGCATGTCGCCACGCCCCTGGCGCCCGACACCCTGTATTACTTCACCTATTACGCCAGCAACGAGTTCGGGGGCTTTTGGCCCCACGCGGGTCCGGTTCAGTTTTCCACGGCGGGCGCTCCGGCGGTGACCAATACGGGCGCGGTGACGGCGCGCAACACCTATATGGACTTGAGCGGCGAGGTCCTGGTGGGGTATCCGGCGCCGTCGGTCTGGATTTATTGGGGCGAGAGCGATGCGGAAGAAGATCCGGCGCTGTGGGAGCATTCGACCTTTGTGGGTGTGGTGACCAACTGGACGTTTACCGCCACGGTTGACGTGCGGCCTGACCGGACCTACTACTATCGCTGCCTGGTCAGCAACGAGCACGGGGTGAACTGGTCGTCCGCGGCCACGCCGTTTACCCTGTCGGGCGTGCATTACGTGAACAAGAACAACCCGACGCCGGCCAGTCCCTACCTGAGTTGGACGGATGCGGCCACGAACATCCAGGACGCCATCGACGCGGCGGGGGTGGGCGACGTGGTGTTGGTGACGAATGGGGTCTATGAGACCGGCGAACGGGCCTTCAGCACGATCGGATCGAACCGGGTGGCGGTTACCAATGCCCTGACGGTGATGGCGGTGAGCACGAACCCGGCGGATACGTCGATCGCCGGCGCCCCGGACCTGCGCGGCGGGGCACCCAGCCACGGCACGACGGCCGTGCGCGCCGTCTATCTGGGGACGGGTTCGACCCTGAGGGGATTCACGGTGTCCAACGGATATGTATCTGTTTGGGGGACTGCGGCCAATGGGCGCGGCGGCGGCGTCTATGCCGATACGGGCGCCGTTTTGACGAATTGCGTGGTCATGGACTGTCGCGGATATACCGGCGGCGGCGTGTATGGGAACGCGAGCAACGTGATCGTCGATTGCGTGGTCAGCAACAACTACGGCGGGATCGGGGGGGGCGTCTATGTGGCTTCTGACAGCCTTGTTCGGATGTCTCTGTTGGTGACGAATCGGGCGGCCAATGGCTCCGGCGGCGGCATTTATGCGGGTGCGCGATGCCGGGTGGAGGGTTGCACGGTATCCAGAAATGTGAGTCTGCAAAGCGGCGGCGGCGTGAGATTGGTGGGCGCTTCGGAATTGCGGGATTCCACGGTTGACAATAATCGCGGTGAAGCCACCAGTGGTAATTACTACGGCGCCGGGGTTTGCGGCGATAACGGCGCGAGCGTCATCAGCAATTGCGTCATCCTGTTCAACAGTTCCCGGTTTGTTTCGGGATCGGGCGGATTGCATGGCGGCGGAGTCGGACAGGGATCGTATTACGATTGCGTCGTCGTGTCCAATTCGACGCCGAGCGGCTACAATGGCGGCGGCGCGGCGGCAGGTCGGTATTATGGGTGTCAGATCGTGTTTAACAACGGGCACACCGGGTCGGGCGTATACAACCCGCTTCTGGCCCAGGATTGTTTGATTCAAGGCAACAACGGATATGCGGCGGCCTATTGGGGTGTCTATGACCGGTGCCGGATCATCGATAATACCGGGCACGGCGTCTCGGGCCATTACACGTTGGGCAACAGTCCATCGGCGACCGTCATGAATTCGCTTGTGGCACGCAACACGGGGTATGGGCTGTGGAACAACGTCTATGCGATCAACTGCACGATCGTCAGCAACTTCGGGCGCGGGGTGTCCAGTCACGGGGCGTTTACCACCGGCAGTCTGTCCAACTGCATCGTGCACGGCAATGTGCCGGCCAACTTTGCGAATGGGACCTTCAGCATTCACTATTCGTGTTTCACCAACGACAACGCGAGCGCCACGGTCGTGGGAGCGAATAATCTCGAGGCGGACCCCAAGTTCGTGGATGCATTGTCCGGCCATTATCGGCTCTCCGCCGACTCGCCTTGCATCGATCAGGGGCTGAACGCATCGTGGATGGGCGCGTCCAAAGACCTGGGCGGCACGAACTGCCGGATCGTGAACGCGACGGTGGACATGGGCGCCTACGAGTATTCCGACGGCAGCCTGAACGCCTCGTTCGGAGCCGATCCACGGGACAGTCTGGCTCCCACGCTGAATACGTTTACGGCGTTGGCGTCCGAAACGAACATGGCGGCGCTTCATTATCAATGGGATTTCGACAACGACGGGAGTGTGGATTGGGCGGGGTGGGGACAGGACGTCGTCACGCACAGCTACACGAAGCCGGGCTACTATTCCTCGGTCCTGACGGTCAGCAATGGGTTGGGGCAGACCTGCTCCTTCACCAACCTGCTCTATATCAAGGCCGGCCCGATCACCTATTATGTGGCAAAGGAGGGCCCGGAAATCTATCCCTATACGAACTGGAACGTGGCCGCGAGTAATTTGCCGCCGGTGTTCGGGCTGTTGAGCGACGGCGACACGGTGGCGGTGGGCCCGGGATTTTATGAACAATCGGCCCAGTTGAAGTTAAGCGTGGGGGCGGCGGTAACCAGCGTGAACGGGGCGGTGGCGACGACGCTCGCGCGGCCGGCGTCGGCCGGGTCGTTCCGGGTCTTGCAGTTGAACCACGCCTCGGCCGAACTGGGCGGGTTCACGATCGCGAACGGAAGCCTGACGGCCGCCAACAGCGACGGGGGCGGGGTGTATGTGTCGCTTGGCCTGTTGAATCGATGCGTGGTGAGCAACTGCTACACAAGCCGGGACGGCGCGGGGGTCTACCTGAACAACAGCGCGGCGGCGCGGGTGCGCAACTGCGTGCTGGCGGGCAACACGGCGGCGCGGTTCGGAGGGGGCGCGGCGGTCAACAAATCGGGAACCTTGGAATCCTGCACGATTGCGGGGAACACGGCCAGCAACGCGGGCGGGGGCGTGGCGGCGGTGGCGTTGCCGGGGATGCTCGTGATGAACAGTGTGGTGTACGGCAACACGAGCCCGGTGAGCAACAACTGGATGGTGGCGGGCGCCGGGAGTTATGCGTTTACCAACTGCCTGACGGAGCCGACGGACGGCTTGAACGGGGCGGGGAATCTGGACGCCGATCCGCAGCTCAAGAATCCGTCGGCGGGCAACTACCGGCTGGGCGCCGGGTCACCCGGTTTCAATGCGGGCGAGTATCAGGATTGGATGGCGACGGCCGAGGATCTGGACGGCCGGCCGCGGGTGTTGTTCGACGCGCCGGACATCGGAGCGTATGAGTACCCCACGCGGCATACCGGCGCGGTGATCGTGGTCAAGTGAGGCCGTTCCGGCACGCTTGACATCGGCGCGCCCGTGGTGTAAGTTCCGCTCCTTTTCTCATGGGGGAGAGGCGTGATGACACGGGTCGAAGCACCGGCCAAAATCAATCTTTTCCTGGAAGTCCTCGGCAAGAGGCCGGACGGGTATCACGAGCTTCGCAGCCTGATGACGCCGATTTCCCTGTGCGACGAGATGGAATTCGACATCCGGAAGGATGGCGAGATATCCACCGAGATGGAACTGGCCGATTTGCCCGAGATTGTGGGGGTGGAGGTGGCGGACTCCGACGCCAACCTGACCACGCGCGCGGCCCGGCTCCTTCAGCGGGAGACCGGGTGCCGGCAAGGCGCCCGGA
>CAZSUH010000027.1:27113-29676 GCA_964609905.1 uncultured Verrucomicrobiota bacterium | reverse complement strand
CCGCGCCCTGATCGACACCTGGGTCGATCTGGCCCTGGAGCTTTCCCAGTTGCGCGTCCGGGAAGGAGGGGGCAGCGACAGAAGGTAATCGTCAGAGAGGCGGCTTGAACGGGGTGGAGCTTAGAGGCCGCCCGGTTCGGAAGGGGACGGCGGCGGATGAGCCCGAGCGGGGGCGCGAGGGCGAAAGGCGCTCACGCTCCGAGGGCAGGAGCGTATAGCGCCGACCGCCAAGCCGGCCGTTTCCGAACCGGTGTCTTCGCGGCCTCTCCGCGACAACTCGTTCTGCCGCCTCTCCCGCCCTTCGAAAAGCCCGTAATCAAACTCGACAGCGAACGGAAGAAAACGGTACTCTCAAGTAGTGGAAAGGACTATGAAAAACGACTTCATCGACGCCAAACCTGGTACCGTCTTCAAGAACGGGAAGATCTACCATTTCGACAAACGCCGGATTCTGGTCCTGCAAGCCTGGCCCGACACCCGCGCCTGGCGGAAACTCCCCACGCAGGGCTGGCGGCACACCCGGAAATACGCCGACCAATGGTTCTCCCGGTCGCTGTATGCGAAGAGCAATTCCCCGACTCCACCGTTCGAAGATCCCCCGGATGTCCAGGCCGGTCAACGGCTCCTGCCGTTCCCCGCCTGGTTTCTCGCCGCTCGTTACGAAATGGCCGCTCGGGGTGAAACGCTGGCCTGGGATAATTTCTTCAACACCATCCCGGACGACGTGCGCACCGAACTGCTCCTGTTTCCCGAACGCAAATGGCACCTTCTCAACCTGTTGGCCCGGTGCCCCGGCGCGTTCGACCTGATCCATAACAACCCCGCCCTCGCCTATGCCCTGGCCAGTAACTGGGTGTTCCACAAACCGGCCGTGCTCCAGCCGATGCGGGCCGCCCGGAGCCTCGTCCGCCGTAAACAGCGGGAGATCCTGGGCTGGCTGGGCTTCCCCGCCACGGAATCGGGCCGCCACATCTTTGCCAAGATCCGGCCGAGAGCCCTTTCCATCGAGGCGCTGCTCTACCTCCGGGACGCCCTCCGCGACGCCGCCGTGCGGAAAGCCTTAACCCATGTTCCCCGGATCAATGCCGGCGTGCTCAGACTGGCATCGGATCTCCGCTACTTCCCCCATGTCACCCCCCGCTTGCTCGAAGAAGTGAGCCAACTGCCAATATACGAGGAGGCCGGCAAGTCGCCCGTTGACTTTTTGAAGGATATCCTTGCAATGGCCGAACAGGATGGCTGGCGCCATTGTCCCAGGCAAATCTCCTCGTTGGCCCGCATGTATGACGTTCACGACGCGCTTACGCGTCGGATCCGCCCCCAGTTGGCAAAGCGGATCCTGGATAGCCCCCTGCCCTTTCCGCCCCCGCCTTTCATGGGCACCCGGACAATCCAGCCGATCCAAACGGCCGGCGAGTTGCTGGAGGAAGGCGATGCCATGCGGCACTGCGCGGGCAGCTATATCGATTCCGTGGCCGATGGGAGTTACTTCTTCTATCGCGTATTGGAACCCGTGAGGGCGACACTCGCCCTGAGATACGATGACGAACGATGGGTGCCCGACCAATTATATGGCTTTCACAACGCGCACGTGGATGAGATTTTACATAAACGGCTGTTCGCGGAGTTATTCGGGAGCGGTCCCGTCAACCAAAGAACGTTCTGGGACAACAACCAACTGCCGCTTCCCATGGGCATGAAATAATATGGCGCTTCCGGGGTTATGGGGGTCTGGCATTGACTGAACTGCGCTATGATGGATCAATCCCATCTGCGTTAATCGGCGCTAATCGGCGAATCCTTCCCCTCTGAGCGCCCGCCGATGCTCCCGGCGTCCGTGGAGAACCCGCATCAAGACGCTTTCCGTTCCCCGATCTCGGCAAGCACATCGCGCCACGGACGTCCCGCACCCGGGTTGCACGCGTAGGCCGCCAACGCTTCGTCGAGCAGCGCTTTCTCTTCGGAAGAGGGGGCAGCGTGCAGCACGTCTCCCTCCTCGAGAGCCCATAGACGGTCCAGAATTTCCAGGCGGTCCGACGGAGGCAACCGGGTCAATTCCAGCAATATCTCGTTCTTGCTCATGGCACTAGTCTGCCACTTGCCGGAATGCTGAACAAGCTTTAAATCGGTTTGTGGGTTGGCGGGTTTCAGGTGGTCAGGGCGGGAGAAGGTTGCGTGATGGAAGAGCGTTTAGGCCGTGCAAAGCATAAACAAAAGAAAGCGGCGTCCCTGCTACGCTAAAGCTACGCAGGGCAAGCCCTTCGGCAGGCTCAGGGCAGGCAAGCCGCCGCAGCCCAAAATCGGGCGTTCTGCGGGAACCGCATCGCGCGCCGCCCATTGCCGCGACAGCGGCACGGGCGCGCGAGGCAAGCCGGTTGTGCCGTTTCGAAGAGCGGAAACGAGCGAACCGATTTCCAGGCGCAGCCGCCTGACGGCGGGGTGAGCTGGCCTGGTGGCCGCGAACCCCCAGCCGGAAGGCGGATCCGCCCGAAAGCGGCCGCTCGTTGACGCCGAAACGGCACAACCTGTTCAACCCACCGCTCCGTCATCCGCCATGCGGCTC
>CAZSUH010000027.1:24340-27013 GCA_964609905.1 uncultured Verrucomicrobiota bacterium | reverse complement strand
CGCATCTACGGCCTGGCCCGCCGGATCACCGGCTCGGAACAGGACGCCGAGGACGTCACCCAGCAGACCTTCCTCAGCGCCATGCGCAAGCTGGACGGTTTCCGCGGGGATGCCTCGTTCGCCACCTGGCTCGCGACCATCGCCGTCAACGCCGCGCTCAAGGTCGTGCGCAAACGCCGCGGACTCCCCTCCACCTCCCTGGACGCCGCCGTGGAACCCGACTCCGACGGCCGCATCCCCCACCCCGACTACATCGCCGACTGGCGGGACACCCCCGACCGGCTCGCCCAACAGGCCGACACCCGCCGCCTGCTGGATGCCGCCATCGCCCGGCTCGATCCGGGCCACCGCGCGGTCTTTCTGCTCCGGGATGTGGAAGATCTGTCCGTCCGGGACACCGCAAAAGCCCTGAAACTCAGCGAAGCGAACGTGAAGGTCCGCCTGCTGCGCGCGCGCCTGCAGTTGCGCGAACAGCTCACCCGCGCCTTCGGCGACCCCGCGCACCGTTATGCGCCGGCCAACCACGATCACGGAGCAACCGGCTTGCGCGCCGGGAAGGAGGCCCTCCATGCCTAAGAAACGCCAGACCACCCACACCCTCGGCGGCAAACACGGCGCCACCTGCGACGACCTGCTCGCCCTGTTGAACGACTATGTGGACGGCAAAGCCGATCCCAAGGTCTGCGAGGAGTTGAAAGAACACCTCGCCACGTGCAATCCCTGCAAGGTTGTGGTCGACAACATCCGCAAAACCATCACGCTCTATCGCAATGACGAACCGTGCGAGATCCCTCCGGCTTTCCGCAAACGCCTGCACGACTGCCTGCGCCAGCACTGGAAAAAACAATAGTCTGTAACCTTTTTCCCGTTCGCGGGTCTATTCCCTTAGAGGCACAAAGCCTCCACAGGAGAAAACGCCATGAACGGAGTCAAAGAAATTCAGGAATCGGAATTCAAAACCGATGTGCTCGAGTCGTTGCTGCCCGTGCTGGTGGATTTTTACGCCACCTGGTGCGGCCCCTGCCGGGCTCTGGCGCCGGTGCTCGAGGGAATCGCCAAGACCTATGACGGCCGGCTCAAGGTTGTCAAGGTGAACGTGGACGACGCGCCGGAACTGGCGGACCAGTTCCAGATCCGCGGCGTGCCCACCCTCATGGTCTTCAAAGCCGGCAAGGCGGTGGACACCATGGTGGGCATCCCCTCCAGCGCAACCCTTAAACAGAAACTCGAAGCAGCCGCGGCCTGACCGCGGCAAGGAGGGTGTCATGCCCATTCGGATGCTCATCGGCGCCTGTTCCTGCGGCAAGTAAGGCTTTTCATCTCGTGCTTTGCCTGCTATAAAAGCGAGACGAAAGACGCTGAAACCGCCACAACAGAAAGGACAACCAGGATGTCCCATTCATCGCCTCCGTCCCATCGCCTCCGCCAAACCGCTTTGCTGGCTTGCGCCCTGCTCGCCTTCCTGCCCCGCGCACAGGCCGTCACGCTCGACGCCTGCATCGCCGCCTCACTCGCCGATAATCCCGACGTGCGCGCCGCCTCCGAACGCGCGCAAGCCGCGCGCGCCGCCATCCGCGAAGCCCAATCCGCCTACTACCCCATGCTCGGCGCTTCCGCGGCCGTTGCCCGCACCGACAATCCCCCGCAAGCCTTCATGATGCTGCTCAACCAGCGGGCCGTCTCCCTGCAATCCGACTTCAACAACCCTTCCGACACGGACAATCTCGCGCTCGGCCTCGGCGTTCAATACACGCTCTTCGATTTCGGCCGCCGCGGACTCGACGCCCAAATGGCGCGCGGCGGCGCGGATCTCGCCGGCCTTGTTCTGAAGGGCCTGCAAAACGAGCTCATCCACCAGGTCACCGCCGGCTACTACGGCGTCCTCCAGGCCGCCGCCTATGTGACTGTGCAGGAGGAAGCCATGCAAACCCTCACGGAAAGTCTGCGCGTGGCCAGGGAACGGCTCCAGGCCGGCGGCGCCGTCAAAACCGATGTGCTCAATCTCGAGGTCCAACTCGCCCAGGCCAAGGACGAACTGATCCGCGCCCGCAACGGCGTCAAGCTCGCGCTCGCGGCCCTCAACACCGCCATCGGCGCCGACCTGGTCTCCGCCGCCAATCTGCCCGTCGCCGTGCACGACCCGGGCAGCCGCCCCGCCGAATCCGAGGATCTTGCCGCCATTCAAAACCGTCCCGAACTTCTTGCCGCCATTCGGATGTCGGAGCTTCGCGAAACCGGCTATGCCAAGGCCCGGCGTCAATACACCCCCACCATTAACGCGTTCGGATCCCTGGATTGGGCCAGCGACGTTTCGACCGATTTCGAGGACAGCTACATGGTCGGCGTGCAGGCGCAGGTAACGCTCTTCGACGGGTTCCGCCGCTCGGCCGGCGTGGCGGGCGCCGCAGCCCTGGCGCGCGCCGCCCGGGCCGAAATCGACAAGGCCGCCAGCCAGTTGCGGCTCGACCTGACCGCCGCCTCCCTCAAGGCCGGCGAGGCCTGGGAACGGCTGGACACGGCCCGCAAAAGCATCGAAAGCGCGGAGGAAGCCCTTCGCATCACCCGCGAAAGGTACCAGACCGGCGCGGCCGACATCCCCGAACTGCTGACCGCACAAATGGGACTGACCGGCACGCGCACGCGCAACGTCTCGGCGTTATACGACTTCCTGAC
>CAZSUH010000027.1:21598-24240 GCA_964609905.1 uncultured Verrucomicrobiota bacterium | reverse complement strand
CCGAATACAACCGCAGCCGCCAGCTCTTCGACAACAAGGCCACCACCCAGCAGGCGCTCACGGCCGCGGAATCCCTGTTCACCACCGCGCGCGCTCAACTGGAGCGAAGCAGGGTCATGCTCACCTACGCCCGCATCGTCTCCCCCATGGACGGCGTGGTGACGGACCGCCGCGTGGAGCCGGGCGATCACGCCAATCCCGGCCAGCCCTTGCTGGCCATCTACGACCCCGTCCACCTGCAGCTCGAGGTCCCCGTGCCGGTGCGCCTGCTCGACAAGCTCCCGGTGGGCCGCGTGGTGGAAATCACCCTCGACCGCGCCTCGGGCGCCTGCCAGGGCGTCGTGAGTCGCATCGTGAGCGAGATCGATCCGCTCAGCCGCACGCAGCTCGTCAAGGTCCGCATCGAAAACCCGCCCGCCGACCTTCTGCCCGGCGCGTTCGGCCGGCTCTGGGTGCGGGACGATCCCCGGCAAGCCATTCTCGTTCCCGTTTCCGCCATCACCCGCGTGGGCCAGCTCGAATTCGTGCAGGTCGTGCGGGATGGCCGCGCGATCCGGCGCGCGGTGCGCACGGCCCCTGTCTCGGATGGCGTCGGAGAAGCGCTCGCCGGCCTGGAAGCCGGCGATGTGGTGCTGACCCATCCGGCCGGGGAGGAGTAAGCCATGGATACGGAACGCGACCATTCCATGGTGGGCGGCATCATACAGGCTTTTCTCCGGGGAAACCTGGCGGTTCTGCTCATCATCATTTCCCTGGCCGTGGGCGCGGCCACGCTCTTCGTCACGCCGCGCGAGGAGGAACCCCAGATCGTGGTGCCTTTGGCCGACGTCATGATCATGGCGCCCGGCTATCCGGCCGAAGAGGTCGAGAAACTCATCGCCTCCCGGCTCGAGCGCATGCTCTACCAGATCGACGGCGTGGAATACGTCTACTCCATGTCCAGCCCCGGCATGGCCGTGGTGACCGTCCGCTTCACCGTGGGCGAAGACCGCGAAAAAAGCCTGATCAAGCTCTACAACAAGATCTTCCAGAACATCGACAAAACGACGCCCGGCATTGCGGGATGGGTCGTCAAGCCGATCGAAATCGACGATGTGCCCGTCGTCACCGCGGCCCTTTACAGCGACCGCGCCGATCCGCACACGCTCTACCGCGTCGCCGAGGAGGCGGTCGCCCGGCTCCAACATATCCCCGATACAGGGACAATCACCATCCATGGCGGCCAGAAGCGGGTCCTCCACGTCTATCTCGACATGGAGCGCCTCTCCGCCTACGGCCTCTCCCCCCTCGAGCTTGCCGGCGCCCTCAAGGTCTCCAACGCCCAGCTCGAAAGCGGCGGATTCGAGCAGAATAACGCCGCCTGGCGCGTCCGGGCCGGGCCCTTCCTCGAAAACGCGAACCAGGTGCGCAACCTGATGGTCGGCATTCACGACAACCGTCCGGTCTACCTCCGCGACGTCGCCCGGATCGAAGACGGACCCGAGGAAATCGGAACTTACACGCGGCTCGGATTCGGTCCGGCCGCCGAACCCGCATCCGGCCTTGACCGGCACGCGGCCTTCCCTGCCGTCACCCTGGCCGTGGCCAAGAAAAAGGGAAGCAACGCCGTCACGGTGGCCCGCGACGTGGAACGCGCGCTGGAGGAGATGCGCGGCTCGATCATCCCGGACGAGGTGCACACCCGCATCACCCGCGACTACGGCGCCACCGCCAACGACAAGGTCAACAGCCTTGTCAAAAGTCTCGCCGAGGCCATTGTCACGGTCATCCTCCTGATCGCCCTCACCATGACCTGGCGCGTCAGCCTGATCGTGGCCCTCGCCATTCCCATCACCTATTCGCTCACGCTGCTCGTCAACTACCTGGCCGGCTACACGATCAACCGTGTCACCCTCTTCGCGCTCATCCTCGCGCTCGGCCTGCTGGTGGACGACCCGATCGTGGCGGTGGAGAACATCTTCCGCCACCTGGCCCTAAAACGCGTGCCCCGCCTCCAGGCCATCCGCATGGCCATGAACGAGGTCATGCCCCCGGTGATCCTCGCCACGCTGGCCGTGATCGCGGCGTTCATTCCCCTGTTCTTCATCAGCGGCATGATGGGCCCCTACATGCGGCCCATGGCCCTCAATGTTCCCCTCGCCATGCTGGCGTCCATGCTGGTGTCCTTCGCCATCACCCCCTGGGTCTCCAGCAAACTGCTGAAAGACGACTTCACCGGCCACCCCACGGAGGAATCGAAGGATCCCCGCCAGACCCTTTCCTACCGGATCTACCACGCCGCCATGCGGCCGTTCGCCGAATCCCGCCGCAACGCCAAACTCATGCTCGCCGGCACCGGCGTGCTCTTCTTCCTCTCCCTCCTGCTCGTCCAGACCGGCGGCGTGCCCCTCAAGATGCTCCCGTTCGACAACAAAAACGAATTCCAGATCCTCGTGGACATGCCCGAAACGACCACCCTCGAAACCACTGACGCCGCCGTCCGCGACATCGAGCACTACCTCCGCATGCTGCCCGAGGTGACCGACTTCACCGCCACCGTCGGCGCCGGCTCGCCCATGGATTTCAACGGACTCGTCCGCCACTACTACCTGCGCCAGGGACCCCATGTGGCCGATCTCCGCATCAACCTCCTGCACCGCGAC
>CAZSUH010000027.1:0-21498 GCA_964609905.1 uncultured Verrucomicrobiota bacterium | reverse complement strand
CGGACCGCGAAAAAGCCGGCCTGAGCGGCATCTCGACCGAGGACATCGCCCAGACCCTCGCGCTGGCCCTGAACGGCCTGCCGGGAGGCATTCTGCACATCCCCGGCGAACAGAACGAGGCGCCCATCCTGCTGCGCCTGCCCCGCGACAAACGCTCCGACATCAGCCTGCTCAAGAACATTGTGGTCAAGGGCCGGGCCGGCCACGCCGTCCAACTCGGGGAATTGGGCCGTTTCGAACAGGGCGTCGCCGAAAAAACGATCTTCCACAAAAACCTGGAGAGGGTCGTTTACGTGACCGCAGAAATGGCCGGACGCGGGCCCGCCTACGCCGTGCTGAACCTGCAGAAGCAGTTCAAGAAAAACCCGCTCCCCGCCGGGCTCTCGATCGACTGGCGCGGCGAGGGCGAATGGAAAATCACGCTGGACGTGTTTCGCGACCTTGGCATCGCCTTCGCCGCCGCGCTGGCGGCCATCTACATCCTGCTCGTGTATGAAACCGGTTCTTATGCCCTCCCCGTCGTGGTGATGATGTCCATTCCGCTCACCCTCATCGGCATCATGCCCGGTTTCTGGCTGCTCAACCGGATCGTAGACAAACCGGTCGGCGGATTTGCCAACCCCGTCTTCTTCACGGCCACGGCCATGATCGGCATGATCACGCTGGCCGGAATTGTCATCCGCAACGGCATTCTGCTGGTGGACTTCATCCGCAACGGGGTCGCGCGGGGCCAGTCGGTGAGGGACGCCGTCTACGAGGCCGGCGCCGTGCGGTTCCGGCCCATCTTCCTAACCGCTTCCACGACGATGCTCGGCACCTGGCCCATCACGCTGGACCCGATCTTCAGCGGCTTGGCCTGGGCCATCATCTTCGGCCTGTTCGTCTCGACCGCCTTCACCCTGCTCGTCATCCCGGCCGTTTATCTGCTGATTTACGGCGGGCGGGCGGAACAGAAGGCCGGCCCGTGACGACACGCAACCCCGATTCAAAACAACCAGATAGAGGAACCGATATGGCGGCGAAAAAAGTTCAGGTCGAAATCAAACAGGGTTCAGGCTTTAAAACGGAATGCCGGGCCGGAAAGCACACGTTGCTCATCGACCAGCCAACCATGGCCGGCGGCACGGACACGGGGCCCAGCCCTCTCGAGTATCAACTGATGGCCCTGGGCGGCTGTATCGCGGCCATCGGCCGGATCATCGCGAACCAGCGGCGATTGCCCGTCCGCGGGTTTGACATCGCCGTGGAGGGCGACATCGACACCGACGGCCTGCTCGGCAAGCCATCCGCCAACCGGGTCGGCTTTTCCGCCATCGCCGCCCGGGTCAAAATCGACGCGGACCTATCGGACGCGGAAAAGGCGCAGTTCCTTCACGACATCGACTTGCGCTGCCCGATCTCCGAAAATCTCCAGAATGCCGCGTCCGTTACCGTCGTCCTCGCGTCCTGACGCGCGGCAAGGCGGTCGTGCCCCGGTAAGCAATTCCGAACACCCTCCTCAGGTCGGCCCCGATTTCCCCGGCCGCCCAGAAGCGGGAGACTTCGGGCGTTAAACAAGGAGCGCCCGATGACCTCTTCCGAACTTGCGGACCGGCGTTGCACACCCTGCCAGGGAGGCGTTCTCCCGCTCAAGGGGGCACCCCTCGCGGACTTGATCGGGCATGGAACGCGTCCCTGCTGCGACACCTTTTTCCAGTCCAGCAAGCATGCGGCCTCAACCCAAAAGGCCGGCGTAGGCGCCTGCAAGGTGTCGAGCTGTGCGCACCAATAAAAAAGCCTGACACCAAGTGTCAGGCTTCATGCTGAGTTATTGCCCATCAGCGGGGCACCCCCTTTGGCCAGTAGGACTCTCGGCATTAAGGGTTCCACGTTAGTGGATGCGCGAGCTAATTGTCAAACCAACCTCGGGTCGCCTTTATATAAAGCATGGACCGTGCCAGCGTGTTTAATCACTGTATAAACCGGTTGTAAGATAGATTTTTTCTCAAATGGTGCGACAGTTTGTCGAAATTGCGGACAAAGTGGCACGACAGCTTGTCCCGTTTGGTCAAGCGGAGACTTCGGTGACCCGCCGACGGTCGCTGTCCAAGTGATCTTCCCAAACCCGGAGGCCTTGGCGGCTCAGGTAGATGGGGATATGCCGGAATAGGGGGTTTTCCGCCTCAATGGCCCGGATCATGGCCCGTTTCCGGTCGGAATGGGAGCCGCACAGCAGGGTCACGGAGCCGCCGTCCCCCCCCGCTCCGTTGATTTTCCAACCAAGCACCCCGTATTCCCGCGCGATGGCGATAATCCGTCGGGCTTCAACGCCGACCAGATTGTCGTTGAGCCGCTCCTGTCCCTCGGTGTTGGCTTGCATGGCTCGGCCAAGGGCGTCAAAATCCCCCGCATACAAAGCGTCTCGTGACTGACCGGCTGTGAGGCGCAGGGTCTTCAATTTGGGGTTGTCCGGTCCGCAATTTTCCAGTTCACGAATGACGGTCTCGTGAACCTGGGAGGAACTGTGGGACTTGCCGAGATAGATCAGGACCAGCCGGCGCTCCAACTCCCACCAGACCGAGTTGGGCACCTGGATAGGGGAGACCGAAGCATGGGGATATTGAAACATGTCGATATAGTTGATGCCGCCGTAGGCGGAGCAGATCTGGTCTTGGATGCCGCACTGCTGACCGAGCCGCTCGGTCTCGATTTTCTGGGCCGCGGCGGCCACCTCGTGCGGCGTCATGCGGCCGGGGGTCAGCCGGTCCAGCGCCCCGATCAACGCCACGGTAACGGCGGCGGAGGTGCCGGTGGAGGCGCCCACCGGCGCCTCGGAAAAGAGATTGACCACGAAAGCAAGCTCGCGGGGCGCCTTCATGTAGTCGATGGCCGCCTCCAGAAGCGGATGTCGGTCCCAACCGGGTTTTTCGGGTTTCACGGCATACCGTTCGCCATAATTCTCGGCGTGGATAACAATACGTTCCTCACGGCCGTCCCAGGGATGCACATCGATTTGAACCTCGGCATACGGATACACGGCGATGTTGAAAATGCAGCCGTGGCCGGCGAACCAGGTGTCCGTCCAGCCCCCGTTGTCGCAAATGCGGATCGGGGCCACGCTGTTGATAATGCGAAGGGGAGCATTCGATCGGGCGCTCATGTTCACTCCTTGGGCAACTCGGGCATCAACCGCAACGCCTCGGATTCGAGCTTCGAATCGTATTGGACGGCCAGAGCCCTGTAATTGCGCGCCGCCTGGTAGGCCCGGTTTCCCTGGATGTAACAATACACCGCCGCCGCCAGGTGCAGCTTGGCCCAGCCGCGCTTGCCCGCCTTCTCCCGCGCATCCTCGTTTTTGATATAACTGTCGATGAACTTGAGCATCTGCCGCGCATCCACGCCCGTCCAGGACTCCAGCACGCCCCGCACCATGATGCCGGCTTCGTTGGCCCCCGATATGTCGATCTGCCCCGCTGTCGTGAACCAACCCCATCGCAATGGCTTCTCCTGGATGGCCGCGACCAGGAACAGCTTCATGTCGGCGAGCAGGCGGCACCGGTCCTCGGCCGCCTTGGCATCGGCCTTGCCCTCCACGGTCTCCAGCTTGGCCAAGCCCTCCTTGAGCGCATCCGCTGCCTCCTCAAACTGGTTTTTCCGCATGCGTTCGGCGTTCACGTCCCAGGCGGCGCGGACCGCCGCGCGTTCGGCCTCGATCCTGGCAAGCCGCTCCTCCTCCAGCCGTTTCTTTTCGGCTTCCTCCGCTTCCCGTTTTTTCCGGGCCGCCTCCTCGGCCTCGCGTTTGGCCGCCTCCTGGATGCCCGCCTCCCGGCATTCCCGCGCTTTAACCACCCATCCTTCCGCGTCCTCGATCACCCGGGCCGCCTTCTTCCGGGTTTCCTCCAGGGCCATGGCCAGCGGCGAAACCGTTTCGGCAAGCGCCTTCAGCCGGGTCAGGCCATTCTGGCTCTCGGCAAGCTCCGCCACGTTTGCGGCTTCGATGCGCGCGGCGATTGCGTCACTCTCGGCGCAGATGGCCTCCAGATTCGTCAAGCCGGTAAACCCGTTCACCACGGGCTCTTCCACCTGACGGGCCACCATCCCGTCATCCGGCAACTCCGGCAGGGTCACCAGCTGCGCCTGTTCTCCCATGCCGTCCAAAATCTGCCGGGCCTCGGCCAGCCGTCCGGTGGCCGCCACATCGTAAAAGAACATCGTTTCCGCTTCGGCCAGCACGCCGGTCGCGGCGTTCATGATGGCGGCATGCGCCGCGCGAGACTGCTTCTGAACGTCGACCAGCGCCGCGCGTTTTTCCTCGCCGATTTTTTTCGCCTTGCGGCGCACCGCCATCACGGTTATTCCCGTGACCACGCCGGCCAGCGCCAATACGGCCAGCAAGACGATCGCCACGACCGGCCACCGCTTGCGCCGGACGTTCCTCTCCTCTTTCTCCGCTTCCGCTCCCTCCTCCGCCGCCGCGGATGCGCCCTCAACGTCGGGAGGGGAAATGGACTTCTTGCCCTTGATGCGGATACGCGTGCTCCTGCCCGTGATTGACTCCCCCGCAATCGGGCTGGTCTGGCCCGGCCCCACCCCGGCAAGCTTGCGCAACTCGGCCAGCAGTTGCTCATAGGAGGATGGTCTTTTCCCCGGTTCGCGTTCCAGCAGACGGGCGAGCAGGGCCGCGGTTTCCGGCCGAATATCCGGGCGGATCTGGCGCACGTCGGGCACCGGCTGCTGCAACCGGGCCTTGACCACATCCACCGCCGTATCGCCCTCGAAGGGCGGCCGCCCCGCCAGCGCGTGGAACAGCGTGCCGCCCAGGCTGTACATGTCGGACCGGAAATCGGGCGCCTTGCGGAGCACTTTTTCGGGCGCGATGTAATAGGGCGTGCCCCAGATCTCGTTCTGCCCGGCCTGGGGCCCTTTTCCCCGGAAGTGGGCCAATCCAAAATCCACCACCTTGGCCACGCCCTTGGAGTCGAACAGGATGTTCTCCGGCTTGATATCGTCGTGGATCAATCCCGCCCGATGGGCGGCGCTCAACCCCTCCGCCACCTCCAGGGCGATCCGCAGCGCCGTGGCTTCGTCCAACTTCTTGCGGCCCGCGATCATCTGGTCGAGGCGGCCGCCGCTGAGCAGTTCCATGACGATGTAGGATTGCCCCTTCTCCTCCCCCAGCGAATAGATCTGGACGATGTTGGGATGGCTCAACGCGGCCGCGGCGCGGGCCTCGCGCTTGAATTGGGCGTAAAACTCCGGGTCGGCCCCCAGCGACCGGAGCATGAACTTGATCGCCACCTGGCGGCCCAGCGCCTGGTCCAGGCCCCGGTAGACCGCGGCCATCCCTCCGCGCCCCAGCAGTTCGAGCAGCACGAAGTTGCCGAATTTGGCGGGCACCGTCTGCACCGCGTTGCAATGGCCGCAGCGGAACCTGGAAAAAGGCGCCAGTGTCGCCACGTCCAGCGGCTTGCCGCATTTGGCGCAGATGATCTGCTTCACCGGTTCGGTGAGAATATCTATCTGGTCCACACTCATTTCGTGCGCGAGAGTATGCGCCTTCCGCCCGGTCTTGTCCAGCGCAGATGCGGAAAATGGGCCGCGCCGACTGTCGGACCCGGACATTCCGCGCTTGTCTCGCCGCGCCCGAACCTGTACGCTGGGCCCATGATGGATCCGGTTTGTTTCACTCTGGCCGGCCGTCCCATATACTGGTACGGCGTCTTCCTGGCCCTCGGCTTCGGCGCCGGCTTTCTGCACCTCGCCCGGCTGGGCCGCCGCGAGGGGCGCCAGGCCGGCTTCGCCTCCGACCTGCTCTTCTGGCTCATTCTGGGCGGCATCGCCGGCGCGCGCCTGGCCTATGTGCTGGGCAATTGGCGGGAATACGCCGCCGCGCCCGGCCTGATCCTGCGGGTGGACAAGGGCGGCCTGGTCTTTTATGGCGGCTTTTTCGGCGCCGCCCTCGCCGCCTGGCTCTTCGCCCGCGCGCGCCGGGAGCCCGCGTTGCGCCTGTTCGATTACACGCTCACCGCGCTCCCGCTCGGGCACGCCTTCGGCCGCATCGGCTGCTTCATCAACGGCTGTTGCCAGGGCGGGCTCCACACGGGCTGGTGGTCCTGCACCTATCCCCGTCACTCCGCGGTCTGGTGGAGCCAGTTTCAAGACGGCCTGATTCCCGAGTCGGCCGGTGCCGCCCTCCCCGTCTGGCCCGTCCAGCTCTTCGAGGCAGCCGCCAACCTCCTCATCTACCTGGTCCTCTTCGCCGCCTATCGCCGCCACCCCGCACCCGGCGTCATCGTCATCCTGTATTTCCTGCTCTACCCGATCGCCCGCTTCTCCCTCGAATTCCTCCGCGGCGATCGAGCCGACCGGCTCGGTTTCCACGGCTTGAGCTCCGCCCAATGGGTCAGCCTCGGCCTCTTCCTGGGCGCTCTCCTTTTCGCCTGGATCCTCCGTTCCCGTGCCCGCCATGCCCACACTCACCGCCCAGCCTGAAGACCGCGGCCTGCGCCTCGACGCCTGGCTCGCGCGCGCCCTGCCCGGCCTCTCACGCGCCCGCATCCAGGCCCTCCTCGCGCAGGGCCGCATCACCGTCGCCGGCCGAACCGTCAAACCCAGCCTCACGGTCGCGCCCGGGCTGACCGCCACGGTGGCCATTCCTCCGCCCGAACCCGCCGAACCCCAACCCGAGCCGATCCCCCTGTCCATCGTCTACGAGGACGCCGATATCGTCGTCGTCGACAAGCCCGCCGGCCTGGTCGTGCATCCCGCCGCGGGCCACCGCTCGGGCACGCTCGTGAACGCCCTGCTGCACCACTGCCCCGACCTCCAGGGCATCGGCGGCGAAATCCGGCCCGGTATCGCGCATCGGCTGGACAAGGATACCAGCGGCCTCCTGGTGGCGGCCAAAAACGACGCCGCGCTCGCCGGTCTGCAGGCCCAGTTCAAGGCGCACCAGGTTCGCAAGGTCTATCTGGCCCTTGCCGCGGGCCGGCCCAATCCGCCCGCCGGCCGCATCGAAACCCTGATCGGCCGCCGGACCGGCGACCGCAAAAAAATGAGCGTCCGATCCGATCGCGGCCGGCTTGCCGTGACCCGCTACGAAACCGTGCGGCGCTACGCGGACTGGAGCCTCCTCCGGGTCCACATCGAAACGGGCCGCACCCACCAGATCCGGGTCCACCTCAGCCACCTCGGCCACCCAATCGCGGGCGACCAGGCCTACGGACGCCGCTCACCCCCGCCTCTGCCGCTCCCCGCCACCCGCCAGATGCTTCACGCCGAAGCACTGGCTTTTGCCCACCCCCGCACCGGAAAGCCCCTCGCGTTTTCAGCCCCCATCCCGCCGGATATGCGGGCGTTGCTCGACGCCCTCGAAAGCCGGTGTGAACCGATCGCGCCGGAGGCCCCGCAACAGGATTGACTTTGGCGGCGCATTTGAAAATAATGAGAGGCTAAACACACGGAGTCCCGCCCCGCCGAAAAAGGAGCCTGCGCCCATGTTCGCCATTCATCCAGAGGTTTTGCCGTCACTCGGCGTCATGGCGGCCGTCGCCATTGCCGTGATCGGGCTCGGCCGCCTTCTCTTCCGCGGCTGGAAACTGCCCGTCCTGCTCGGTGTCAACCTGGCCATTCTGGGCTGCGCCTATCTCCTTTTCTTCTTTCGCGATCCCGAACGGTTCACCCCCGATGAGCCCGATCTCGTTTTCGCCGGAGCCGACGGAAAAATCATGGCCGTCAAATACCTGGACGAGGGGAAGCATCTTAAAACCAACGCCGTGCGGATCAGCATCTTTCTGAGCCTGATGGATGTGCACATCAACCGCGCCCCGATCTCCGGAGTCGTCGCGTTCGCCGAGTATTTCCCCGGCGAGCGGCATTTCACGTTCCAGGAAAAATCGTCGGATCTCAACCAGCACAGCGAGATCCTCATCGAAAACGCCCGAACCCGATGCGTGGTGAACCAGATTGTCGGCCCTATTGCCCGGCGGGTGGTTTTCTGGCACCAACCCGGCAAGCGCCTCCTGGCCGGCGAACGAATCGGCATGATGAAGTTCGGCTCCCGCCTGGATCTCTATCTCCCGGCGGACGACATTCAGGAGGTGCTGGTGAAACCCGGCCAACGGGTGGTCGCCGGCGAAACGGCCGTGGCAACCCTGAAACCGGCGCAGGCGCCATGACCAGAACCGGCTCCATCCAAACAGCCCTCCGCGCCCTGCCGACCACCATCACCCTGGCCGCGCTGACCAGCGGAACGTTGAGCATCTATGCCTCGCTTCAAAGCCTGGAGGCGATGAATCCCGAGCCCTTCCACCGGGCCGCCGCGCTCTTCATCATGCTGGCCTTGATTCTCGACGGACTCGACGGTAACGTGGCCCGGTTGCTCAAGGCCGAAAGCGTCATTGGCGGCGAGTTGGACACGTTTGTCGACCTGACGGCCTTCGGCATCGCGCCCGCGTTGTTGATTTACGTGACCGCGACCGGTTTTTCCGAAACCCTCCGGATCGTCCTGGGCGCCGGACTGATCGCGTCGGGCGCCTGCCGGCTGGCCCGGTTCAAGGCCGTGGATCCCTTTCGCGGCCAGCACGGCTACCTGGGCCTGCCCATTACCGCCTGCGCCTCCATGGTGGCGCTGGTCCTGATTCTGTCCATCCAGGCGCCCGCTTCCTGGGGACCGTTGAAGGTGAATCCGGCCGGCGGTCCGTTCGCGACCGCGTTCCTGTGGCTGGTGGCGTTGCTGGCCCTGCTCCAGGTCTCGCGGGTGCATTTCCCGAAGCCCTCCAAGAGCGCGGCCTTTTTCGTGCCCTCCATCGTGCTGGTGATCCTGCTTTTCACGCCCACCCCCGTCGTTTCCGCAGGCAGCGCGCTGGCCGGCCTGGTCTTCGGCGTCCTGTACGTGGGCGTCTCCCCGTTTCTGCCCCGCCATGCTCCGCCGGCCGGCAAGGAGTAGCCCATGCGCGGCCGGTTCAAAAAACTGATCGACGACTTTCAGGCCTACGTGGAGTCGGAAAAAGAAGCTGGCGCCACGAGCCTGCCGGCCACACCCGCGCTGGTGGCCGCGCTGGGCGATCCGCTCCCGCCGCCCGCGAAAGCCAGGCCGGCCACTCCAGCCGTCACCCGGCCCCGGGCGGCCCGCCCGGAAAATGCCGAAGCCGGGCTGGCGGCGATCGCCGATGCCGTTCGCGCCTGCACGGCCTGCCCCCTTCACAAAACCCGCTCCCAAGCCGTGCCGGGCCAGGGTCATCCCCAGCCGGAGATCCTGTTCGTGGGCGAAGGGCCGGGCGCGGATGAAGACCGGCAGGGGTTGGCGTTCGTAGGCGCGGCGGGGCAGTTGTTGACCAAAATGATCGAGGCCATGGGCTTCACGCGCGACCAGGTGTTCATCGCCAACATCGTGAAATGCCGGCCGCCGGGCAACCGCGTGCCGGAACCGGACGAAGCCGCGGCCTGCATTCATTTCCTCAAGGACCAGATCGCTTTGCTTCGGCCCCGGGTCATTGTCTCGTTGGGTGCCACGGCCCTGAAATACCTGATGGCCATGGAGCACGCCCCGATCACCCGCATGCGGGGGCACTGGCTTGCTTTTGAGGGCATCGACCTGATGCCCACCTTTCACCCGGCCTACCTGCTCCGAAACCCGTCTTCCAAAAAAGAAGCCTGGGCCGATCTCAAGGCCGTGTTGGCGAAACTCGGCCGCACGCCGCCGCCGATTGTCAAGAAATAGCCTTGCACCGCGCGCCCGCTGTGGTATAGTGACACACTCTTTTTTACATGCTCTTGCGCCCATCGTCTATCGGTCAGGACACTAGGTTTTCATCCTAGTAAGCCGGGTTCGACTCCCGGTGGGCGCGCCATGCAGCAGAATTTCGGGGCTCTTCGGGAACTCAACGACATTTGGCGCGGTCTCCATACCCCCTGCTTGTCCTCAGAGCATCATGGCGCGGATACTTTCAAAAGTTACCCCGTCTTGCCCGCACGGGAAAGCGCATCGGCGGGAACAGTCACTCGCCCCTGGCATCGGTGTTCCTCGCTCCGCCATATGTCATGAGGCACTGCCCCGGCTCAAGGCTCCACCACATTAACCGGGGGATCCGGTTCGTCAATGGTCAGGAACTGGCCGGCGGTCGCGCCGGTAACCCGCGCCCGCTTTCCCGACACCGGGAACAACACCTCCACGGTGTACCGGCGGCCGCGCGCGACGGCCACATGCTGGCGCAGGCTGGCGCCCGCAAAATGGATCCCGCCGCCCGACGCCACTTCGCGATAGCCCTGCAGGCGGCGCGTTCCGTTCGCGCCGTCCGGCTCTTCGTACACCCACACCTTGGCGCCCACGCCCGACCGGTTGGTCTGGCGCCCCCGGGCCCGGATCGCCAGCGCGTTGCCGTCGTCCTGCCTGTTCCGCAGCAGAACGGACGGAAACTTGGCCCACGACGTGGCAAAAAAATCCAGGTCGCCGTCGTTGTCGAGATCCCCGAAATTAAACCCATGCACGCCGAACGCGTCCAGCCCGATCGCCCCCGACACATCCCGGAACGCGCCGCCGCCGGCATTCTCAAACGTGAACGAATCGAATCCGCCGGTGGCGAGGAACAGGTCCAGCCGGCCGTCGTTGTTCCAATCCGCAAAAAGCGCCCCATACTGGCCGATGTTCCGCTCCAGGCGGTCAAGCCCGGAGCCCGCCGTCACCTCCGAGAACCGGAAATGCCCCTCGTTCCGTAACAGCGCGTTGCGGCCGGCCACATACGCGTCCAGGTCCCCGTCGTTGTCGTAATCGCCGAGCGTCAGCCCCCAGCTCCAGCCGGCCAGCCGTGGCCTGCCCTCCCCCATGTAGTCCGGCACGTCCGTAAACCCCTTTCCCCGGTCGTTCCGGAAAACATGCAGGACGTTCGTGTTGAAGGCCATCAGGTCGTCGAACCCGTCTCCTTCCAAATCGCTCAGGACGAACGCCATGTTCCCGCCGTATCCCTTCACGCCCCGCGCGCCCAGATCGCCCAACCCCATCGCCGCCGAGACCTCCTCGAACGTGCCGTTCCCGCGGTTGCGATACAGCCGGTTCTCCTGCTCGAATCCGGCGACATACAGATCCAGGTCGCCGTCCAGGTCGATGTCCGCCCACTGGCAGCCCGCCACCTGGCCGATCGACGCAAACCCCGCCGCGGCGCCCACGTCCCGGAATCCGCACGCCCCGTCCCCCACAAACAACGTGCCCACGCCCCGCGTGCCCGCCATCTCCGGCATCCAGGACACGAAGAGGTCGAGGTTCCCGTCGTTGTCCGCATCGCCAAAAGCCGCGCCGATGCCGTGGGGGAGCGTCACGCCCGCCGGGCCGGCGATCTCGGTGAATCTCCAGTTCCCGTCGTTGCGGTACAACTGGTTGAAGCAGGGATCGGCCGTCGCGATCTTGCATTGGGTGGCAAAGATATCCAGCCACCCATCCCCGTTCACGTCCGCCATCGACACGTTCTTGGAATAGCCGCCGTACGTCATGCCGCAGGCGTCGGTCACGTTTTCGAAAAGCGTTTTTTCCGGCGCCTTCGCCCGGCCCCGAAACAGCCGCCTGCCGGGGATCCGCCAGCCCGTGTCCTGCGCCAGCCACCGGACGGCATTGGTCAGGAGCGCCAGCTCTCCGGCGCCCGGCTCCACCATTTTAGAGGCATTCCAGTTGGTGCCGCTCGACAGGCCGGGGAATGTGCCGATGGCCACGGCCCTGCCGTCGCCATACCGGCCGGCTACCACCACGGCGCGGCCATCCGCGTCCCGCACGAGCGCGGTTCCTTTACGCCCGGCCTTCATCACGGCATAGTCGCCATAGGTCGATTCGATCGGATTCGTGACGCCAGCTGTGATCGGATGTTTCGCGCCGGTCACGGCAAAGCCCCCGGCCGTGCCCATGCAGTCGAAGGTCCACACGTCGGGAAGAACCGAGCCCGGCCCGCGCCCGCACGAATCGTGCGCGGCCAGGAGGCCGCCGCCGTTGCGGACATACTCGTCAAGCACATTGGCGTTGGGGATCGCGCGGGTTCCGCACAGGATGACGACCCGGCACAAGCCCAGCTCGCGCTCGTCCAAATAGTCCAGGGGAATGACCCGCCAGCCTCTCCTCATCAACGGGTTGGCGATGGCGCCGGTCCGGCCCCGGTAGTACCGCGAACGCCGGAACACGCCGATCGTGCGGTCGCGCATCTCCTCTCGACGATGCTTCGCATCCGCCAGGTCCTCCGGCGTCCCGAACGCCGCGTCGGGCTTGACGCCGTCGTAGAGCTCGATTTCGGCGATCCACATTCCGTCCGGTCGCTGCGCGGAACCGCCCCCCGCCGGCTGGCAGACCCGGAACCGCCGGGACGTTGTCGCCTCGAACGTGTGAATCGACCGGGCCGCCGGCGGGTTGTCCCGGACTTCCAGGATGTTCGTGAAAGCGCCATGAACCCAGGCCTGGATGGCATACGCGCGGGAACTGGCCGGAGCGCCGTTCTCGACGCCCCAGAAGATCGCCGCCGTCCGCACCGGCACGTCGGACGTGAAGGCCAGTTCCACCCAGTGAGAATGGCCGGCGCCCCGCTCGTCCGACAGCCAGGCCTCTTGCCACCGAATCGGGTCGCGCACGCCGTCAGCCAGCATCGGTGTGCCGTATTCGTACCCGAACGAATCGGTCAAGACGCGGGCGGGCGGGAGAAACCGCGCCGGCGGGGACGCCACCACGCCGGATTCGCCGGCCAGCGCCGCCAGCGCCAGCACGCCCACCCACCATCGCCGTATCTTCATGCCGGACACTCCTTCCGAGCCCCCCCCAGGTTGGCCCGCCGGACATTCGGCCATGCCGCCGGTTGGGGCGCTACCATTTCAACAAATCGTCGGAGGATGGGCCGTCGTCTTTTTCAGCGTCGCCTTTTTTGGCGTCTCCCTTCGAGGCCGACGGCTTCACCATGGCGTACCCGATGTAGTAGGTGAGCGGCGGGACGCCTTTCTCGCGCGGCGATATATTCTCGATCGTCAACGCGTTGCCCTTTTCCGTGATCGCCTCCCAAGTCACGGCGAACTTCATGAACGTCCAGGCATTGGTCGTAAAGTCGGCGGGCCCCTCGTACAGATTCGTCTCGTTGAGCGTGACGCGGAGGGTGGGTTTGGCATCGCCCTCCTGCGCGAGCCGGCCGCAGACCGACAACTCGTAGTTCTCCGGAAATTCCGGAACATCGAATTTCCAGACGCCTTTGCGCGAGGGGCTCTTTGGAAAATACTGGACGCAGGTGCGCCCCCCGAGCACCACCGGCTTGCCAATGTGAAAATCGAAGGCGTTGCCGAACACGTCTTTGTCCTCGTTCAAGGCGGCCTCCTTCTTGGCCGCCTTGAAGTTTTCCCCAAGCCCGGCCTTGTATTCGGGCAGATCGTAGAACGACTTCGGATTGTCGTATTGAGCCAGGAGTCCCTTCATGGTGCCCACCGGGATGGAATAATGGCAGGAATACCGGGCCGCCACGGGATTGAGCGCGATCGCCTGCTTCATGGCGTTTTCCGCGGTGGCGATCATCTCCTTGAGTTCGTCCGGATTCTCCTCGAAGAGATTCTGGTTCAAGGTCATGCCGTTGCCCCACAGATACCGGTCCATGTAATTGAGGGTGCGCGTGCCCGGCCGCAGAGCGTCGTAGACGCCTTCCCCGCACAACTGGTCGGTGGCGCGCTTCAGGGAGAATTCCCGGTTCGTGCTGGCGGCTCGATACACCTCCGGACGCCAAAGCGCATCGGCCATGTGCCCCAGCGCAAAGGCCGTGGCCGGGAAGTCGGCGTTGGCCATGTACCCCTCGCAGTCGTTTTCGAAAAACCCGGGATAATGCCAGGACGTCCAGTCGATCACCTCGCAGCCGTAGTTCATGCGGATATGCGGCCCCATGCCGTTTTGCCACACCATCGGCTTGCGGCCCGCCGATTCCCGGAACCACTTGACCTGCTCCCGCGTCTTGACGTGACCGAGCACCTGGTTGCCGCTCCAGAACACCTCGATGGCCGGGTCGAGGTAGGTGCGGATGCCCTTGAAGTAGTCCGCGCGGGAATCATCGGTGTAGGCGTCTTTCCAGTGCGGCCCCCAGTAATAGGTGGGGCAGAACACCATCTTGACTTTCGGGTATTTCGCCTTCACGGTCGCGTAGAGCTTCTGGACATACTCGTTGTCGATCTTCCAGCCATGCCCACCGTCCACCTTGGCATCGATCGGGTTCAGCGGATAGCGCGAGTCGTCGAGAATCATCGAAATGTTGGCGCCGTAACTCGCGAGTTTCAGGTGCCGGTTCAGGTGGTACTGCAAGGTGCGGTCGTTGGTGAGGCAGAGCTTGGGGAACATGGGGGTACGGTCGGCCACATAGAAATCCAGGCCGAAATCGGAGAACGGCTTGGCCATGTATTTCAGGTTCTCGTAGATGACCTCCTTGTCGGGCAGGCCGGCGTCGGTAAAGCAATAGGTCTGGTTGAAGAAGTAGTTGAGCTTGTTGAAGAGGCCGAACTCGATCAGGTTGTCGCCGTACCCGGAGTTCCCGCGGCGGAGCGTGGCGGGCCAGTCGCGGATCTTGCAGACGCGCGCACGCCCCGTCTTGCCGTCCACGCACTGGATGAACGACACAACGCCCCAGACGGTGCCGAGGTAGTCGTTGCCGCTGATGACGGCCTCCTTGTCGGCAATCTCGAGATAATAGCCCTGGGGCTTATCCGGCGTCTTCGGGTGCTTTGCCGTGTTGATGCGGATCGTGAACGGAGCCTCGCCGGAGATGCCGATCCCGTAGCGCTTGAATTTGACGCCGATCAGGCGGAAGAGCGGATGGTCTTTAGGAAAATCCGCGCCTCCTTCGATGCGCACGCTTTTCAGTTGAACGTATTGGTCGGTGTACTCCGGTTCCTGCGGCGACGGATAGGGTTTGCAGTCCGTAAAATAGGGCAGTTTCAGGTTGTCCAGATCCGGCGTGTAATCGTCCTTCCAATAGCGGACGGCCTTCGCGGCATGGGTCGCGGGAATGGAGTACCAGTTCCCCCGGCCCGGGCTCAGCCCGATATTCGGGTAATTCTTGGCCAGCAAATCCTTGCAGTACTGCAGCGCTTTCTCGCGGTTGCCGCGCCGGAGTTCGATCGAAGCGAGGAACATCATGGCGTCGCCGATGTGGCCGCCCGCCACCTTGCTTCCCGCCACATCCTTCTGCTTCATGACCTCGAGGAAAAGCTGTTCGGCCTTGTCGTTCTGGCCGTCCGCCCAGTACGTCTGCCCGAGCGCGTTGTACATCCCGGCAATACCCGGATTCTTGATGAAGTCGGTCGCGGCCATCTGTTTCAGGGCGTAGGCTTCGAAGACGCCTTTCCGGCGGTTGATCAACTCCTCCGGAAGGCAGGCCACGTAATACGCATCCAGGACGCTCCACGGGCTGCCGAGGTCGGCCATTTGCGATTCCGCCCGTTTCACGATGTCGGGGGGACAACTCGGGATCTTGATGAGCTTTTGGGTATAGTTCTCGTACTGAACCGAGTCGCTCCGGATTTTCGAATACTGCAGTTGCCGCAACTGGTAGAGTTCGAGGCGCAGGGCGTCGCTAAGCGTCGGCAGGGCCTCCACCTCGTCCAGGGAGGCGATGCCCTGCTCCTGCGCCTTGGCTTCCCGCTCGGGATCGCGTTCCTGCGCGCCCGGCTGCCGCGGATCCTTGAGGGGCCTCCAGAGTTCGGCGGTCATCAGCGCCTTGGCGGTTTTCAGTTGTTCCAGCAGCACCTGTTCATCGGAGCCCGTGGAATTGACGATCGCATCCAAGGCGTCCTGCGCGGACAGCGGGACCGCCACAAAAACGGCGACGAGCAAAGCGGCAAGTCGGGTGGAAGAGAAAACCAGTCTGGCGCGTGTCATGAATCGGGCTCCTTGTATCGTCTGCAATCTCCGTAGCACATACGGTCAACCCTAGTCTGGGCTCGGCCTGCGATCAAGTAAATTTGACGTTTTGTCCAACCGGCCGAGGACCAGCAACGGAATGACACAGCCCAGGGTCAGGAGGGTGGAGGCCGTGAACAGCAGGTGATAGCGGTTCAGCGTCGCGCCCCACAGGGGAAACGTGAAACCGCCGACCTGCCGCAGCGCCAAGCCGGCCAGCGTGGGAACGATCATCACGAAGAGGCCGATGCACAGGCGGCTGAAGCCGAGATAGGCGGCGCGCCCCTTCTCCGGCAGCACCTCCAGCGCCAGGTTGACCGCGATCATCGAGTGCGTGTTTCCGGCCGCCCCGCTGACAACCTGGTAGACGATAATCGGCACGATGCCGAGCCAGGCTGAACTGACCCAGAGGGTCATGCTGAGGGCAACCGCCGCCGAGATGACCAGAAGCGGTATCCGGTTGCCGCCGCGATCCACGATCTTGCCCAGGATGTGCAGCGCCACGATGCTGCAGATCATTTGGACGTTGCTCATCCAGGCGATGGCGGTCATCGAGAAATGGAACTGCTCGATCAGGTAGGCGGCGCTGAACGCAAACAGGGAGGTCCGTCCGCCGGTCCAGCACCAGTAGAAAACAATGTAGCACCACATGGCGGGATGGCCATACCGGATCCGTTCGCTGTCGCCGCGCGGGCGGAGAAAGTGGACGGTCTTGGGCGTGCGGTCCGTCGCGGTCGCGTAGATGACGGCGCAGAGCATGGAGGAGAGGACGAACATGCCGTAGACAAGGGAATAGCAGGCGGGCCCGGGATGCCGGTCGGCCAATTTACCGAAAATCAGGATAAAGGCCATGCTGCCGAGCGTGGTGAGTATATATTTGTAGCTGTTGAACCAACCCAGCCGGCGCGCGGGAACCCGGTCCCCTATCCAGGCCGTCTCGATATTCAGTTGCAGACCGTTGCTGGCCGCAAAGGCAACGGACAGAATGAGGTAAGCCCACAGCACGACCATCCTGGGAATATCGAGGTAGGCGCCCAGCATCGCGGCCGACACCAGCGCCGCGACCGCGACCCCGAAATAGGTGGCCCAGACCATGGCGCGCCGATCGGATCGGGCCCACCGCAGAATCCAGGAGCCCAAGACCTGAACGAGTGACCCGATCCCGGCCGTGGAACTCCACAGGCCGAGGTGGAAATCGTTCCCACCCAGGGACTTGATGAAGACGGTGGGGATGCCGCCAAGGCTGTTCTCCTCGCCGCGGTCAAGAATCGCGCACACGGCGAACTTGATTCGGTCCTTCTTGAGCGCCGGTTCGTCGTCAGGCTCCGGGTCTTTATAGGCAGACGGCGGCGATCTATCGGTTGTCGGCTCGGACATTCGCGTTCCGATCGGCGTTTGGGGTTCGGCGAAATTTCGATCCAGCATGTGTTCCGGGCGGGCAAATGTCAACCCTGGTCTGTCCGCCCCTCAACACGCCCGGGCTGACGGCAATTCGTCCCAATGCGTCGTGTAGCGCGGCGTGCGGTGAGCCTGCCGGAGCCGGGCCATGGTCCGGAACCCGCTCGAGCCCACCCGCACCGCGTCCCGCCCGTATTCCCGGTTCAGCTTGTCCATCGCCGCCATCAGCCGCACCCGCTTCGCCCGCGTCTCGGGATCGTCCGGCCGGAACAGGTCGGGCTGCCGCGCGCGCGCGTCGGACAGCTCGGCCAGCAGCACCTCCGCCCGCTTGTAGAGATAGCCCGGCCTGAAAATCGCGCGCAACCCGTCCCCCGCCGCCGCCGTCAGCGCCGGCGTGTAGTCGGTGGGCGTGTCCAGCCGCATCAGTATCCGGTTGGAATAGGTCTGCTCCACCGGCCCGAAATAGCCCGTCCGGATCCCCACCTGCAACAGGCCGGCCAGCGAGCCCTGCGCGCGCAGCCGTTCGGCCACCCGCGCCGTGTAAGCCGCCACCGCCTCGCGCAGGTCGTCGAGCGTGCCGGTCGCCTGCGCGAACGTGCGCGAACACAGCAGCGTCTTGTGCTCGCCCCGCACGTCGCCCGGATCCAGGCTGGGCGTGCCCCGCAGTTCCCACGCCAGCCGCAGTTCCACCACCGATGCCAACCGCCGGATCAGATCATCCGGCGCGCGCGCGAACTGCAGCGCCGTGGTGAACCCCGCCATCCGCAGCCGCTTCCCCAGGCGCGGGCCAATGCCCCAGACATCCTCCAGCGGCGTGCGCGCCAGCTCGGCCTCCGTTTCTTCGGACGTGCCGAACACGCGCACGCCGTCGGGCAGGTTCTTGGCCCGGTCGTTCGCCAGTTTGGCCAGCGCGTGGCTCGACGCCACGCCCACGGAAACGGGAATCCCCGTGTCGCGCTTCACCACCCGCCGAAGCTCGGCCGCCCACACCGCCGGATCCGCTTGCGCTCCGGGCGGCAACTCCAGGAACGCCTCGTCGATGGAATAGATCATCACCCGCGGCGAAAACCGCTCCAACGTCAGCATCACCCGGTGGGACATGTCGGAGTAGAGCGTGAAGTTGGATGACAACGCCACGCCGCCATGCGCGGCCACCAGCGCCGCGACCTCGAAATAGGGTTGCCCCACCCGCACGCCCAGCGCCTTGGCCTCGCGCGAGCGGGAGACCACGCAGCCGTCGTTGTTGGACAGGGCCAGCACCGGCTTCCCCTCGAGCGACGGCCGGAACACCCGCTCGCAGGAGACGTAAAAGCTGTTGCAGTCCACCAGGGCGATCATGCGCGCCTCACACCTTGTGGATGACGTGAACCACCACGCCCCACACCTCGAAGGCCGTTTCGGGCGTGACTTCCATCGCCGCGTATTTCGGGTTTTCCGGAAGCAGGAAAATGCGGGCGCCCCGGCGGCGGATCCGCTTGACCGTCAGCTCGCCGTTCAGCACGGCGATCACGATCTTGCCGTTGACCGGCTCGAGCGAGCGGTCCACGATCAGGATGTCCCCGTCCTGGATGCCGGCCCCGGTCATGGAGTCGCCCCGCACGCGGATGAAATAGGTGGCCGCCTCGTGCTGGACCAGCGTCTCGTTCAAGTCGATCTTGCGCTCGATGAAATCCTCCATGCCCGAGGGAAAGCCCGCGGAAATGGGCGCGGCCACCAGCGGCAGCCGCACCGCCTTGCGCGCCTCGCCCCGTCCCAGAATAATCGCGGTTGCCTTGCTCATGTCGTTCAGCTTAGCACAGTTGTTCGAATGTAAGAAATCTGAAATTTGAAATCCGCCCGGCCCTTCGTTTTTTCTTGAGAATCAAGGCGTCTTGTGGCAATCACCGGAGGATGCAACGACCGCGCCTGTCACCGCAAAACCTGGACGCCTACTTTCGGTCCAAGCCCGCCCGGCTCCGAAAGCGTCCCGCCGGGGGCGGCCGGCGCGACCTGATCCCGCTCGACACGGGTAAAATTCGCGCCAAAGCCCTGACGGCCCACGCCAAGGCGAAACGGGAACTCGCCCGGCTGTCGGACCAGCTCAAGCGCTACCATGAGCGCGACGTGCCAGACTTCCGGTCTTGGTGCTCCCGCACCTTCGGCGCCCTGCTCACGCAACTGCGCGAACTGGGGCTGGCCCTGCAGGAAAAACAGGCGTTGGTCAACGAAATCGCCGATATCGCCGGCCGGTACCGCCTTTCCGAGGTCGCGGCCTACCGCGAACTGATGTGGCGCCGCGCCAACCCGGAGGCCGCCGCGGAAAAAGACCGCCTCCGCGAGGAGACTGAACGACGAAAACACGACGAGGCGGAAAAAAAAAGAGACGCGCGTGGCGAATCCGACGATGAATTCGATCCCTTCGAGGCCCTTTTCGGGGACGAGGATGACGAGGAGATCGAGGATTGGGAGGAAGATGGCGATTTCGCGGAGTTCATCGAATCCCTGTTCGGCGGTGGCGGCCGTCGGTCCGCCGCCCGCACCCCGAAGCCACCCGTGGCGGAAAGCAAGACGGCCCGGGAGTTGTACCGGGCCATCGCCCGGCGCTTGCACCCGGACCATCACGGCCATATGAGCGAGGCCCGGAAACTCCTCTGGAACGAGGCGCAGAAAGCCCATCGCGATGGCGACGTGGAAACGCTGCGGGCCGTGCTGGCGCAATGCGAAAACGGCGAGGCGGGCATCGGCGCTCACACGCCCGTGTCCGTCCTTCTCCACCTGATCAGCCGGCTGAAAGCCGCCATGCGCCCGGTCCGCAGTCAGCTCCGTCAGGTCAACCGCAAGCCGGAATGGAACTTCGCGGCCAAAATCGAAGATCCCCGCTTTGTCCGCAACGTGGAAGCCATGTTCCGCGAGGATATCCGGCACATCAAACGGGAACTCGACGACCTGACCCGCGCGCTGGACAACCTGGCCCGGGCCGCGGCCCGACCGGCGCGGAAAAAAGAGCGCGCCGCCCGCTCGAACCCCTTCTTCCCCGGATTTTGAAAACTTAAAAAACTTTGACTTTCCCGGGCTGTTTCTATATATAGAAACGACACCAATCGAAGAGAGAGGAAAAAGATGCTGCTCGACACGTTTCCCACCCCCGACGACTTCCGCGCCGCCGCCCAGGCCGCCACCGTCATCCCCGTCGGCGCCCGCATCCTCGCCGACTTCGACACCCCCGTCTCCGTCCTCGCCCGCTTCATCGACCGCGCCGACGCCTTCTTCCTCCTCGAATCCGTCGAGGGCGGCGAACGCTGGAGCCGCTTCAGCGTCATCGGCCTCTCCGCCAAACTCCGCGTCTCCGTTTACCGCGACGACGTCGTCGTCCGCGAAGGCATCCGCGAGGAACGCACCCCCCACCACGGCGACCCCCTCGCCGTCCTCCGCGCCCTCATGGCCCGCTACACCCTGGCCGACCTCCCCGGCCGCCCCCGCTTCTGCGGCGGTCTCGTCGGCACCCTTGCCTACGAGGCCGTCCATTTCTTCGAACCCCGCGTCCCCAATCGCCTGCCCGCCGAAAAACCCCTCGCCGATTTCATGATCCCCGACGTCCTCCTCGTCTTCGACAACGTCCAGCATACCCTCACCGCCATGGTTCTCGCCTTCCTCGCCCCCGGCCAGGACCCCGACGCCGCCTATGCCGACGCCCACCGACGCGTTCACGCGTTGGTAACAACCCTCGAAGCGCCGGGCCCCGCCAAGCCCGCCCCGCCCGCCAAACCCCTCGCCAAACCCGAATCCACCATGGCGCCCGAGTCGTTCCGCGCCATGGTGGAAAAGGTCAAGGAGCATATCTTCCAGGGCAACGTCATCCAGGCCGTCGTCTCCCAGGAATTCGTGGGCGAACCGCCCGCCGACCTGCTCGGTCTCTACCGCGCCCAGCGTTTCGTCAACCCCTCCCCCTATATGTATTTCCTCCGCCTCGGCGGCCTCGTGCTCGCCGGTTCTTCCCCCGAAACCATGGTCCGCCTCGAACACCGCACCGCCACCCTTCGCCCCATCGCCGGCACCCGCCCCCGCGGCGCCACCGAGCAGGAGGACCGCGACCTCGCCAACAGCCTGCTGCAGGACGAGAAGGAACGCGCCGAACATCTCATGCTCGTGGACCTCGGCCGCAACGAACTCGGCCGTGTGGCCCTGCCCGGCACCGTGCAGGTCAACGACCTCATGGTCGTCGAACGCTACTCCCACGTCATGCACCTCGTCTCCAA
>CAZSUH010000026.1:0-30826 GCA_964609905.1 uncultured Verrucomicrobiota bacterium | reverse complement strand
TGCCGCTATGCTACGCGGCCCAAGCGATTTTCCCAAGAAAATCCCGGAAGCGCCGAATTATCGCGCTTCCCCGCTTGACATCCGGCCAGTCGCCGGTCCATAATCGTGTGGCAACAGTCCAAGGTGGACACGGGAGCCCTTTTTATGCATCGTAACGCGGACGTCGCTTCGTTCATGGCCCTTTCCCCCCGCGAAGGGTTGACCTTTGATGATGTTTCCATCGTCACGCAATATGCCGATTTTCTGCCTGATCAGGCCGACATCCGCTCCCGCCTGACCGCGCGCATCACCCTCAACATCCCCAGTGTCAGCGCCGCCATGGACACCGTCACCGAATCCTCCATGGCCATCGCCATGGCCCTGCACGGCGGCATCGGCATCATTCACAAAAACCTCTCCGCCCGGGAACAGGCCAAGCAGGTCGGCATCGTCAAGCATCACCTTAACGGCCTCATCCAGAATCCGATCGTCTTCCAATCATCCGATACGCTGGATTATGTGCTCAAGACCAAGCAACAGAAAGGCTACACGTTCAACGGCTTCCCGATCCTGGACGAAGCGGGCAAACTGGCCGGCATCCTGACCGCCACGGACGTCAAATACGCGCCCCGCAAACGCAACCTCTCCGTGGCCGATGTCATGACCCGGGACGTCATCACCGCCCCGGCCGACACCACGCTCAAGCAGGCGTTTCAGATCATGCTCAAACGCCGCATCGGAAAGCTCCCCCTCGTGACCAACGGCAAACTCGTCGGCCTTTACAGCTACAGCGATGTGCTGACGCTGGTGGATAACGCGGAGCCCCTCTTCAACCGCGACTCGAGCTACCGGCTGCGCGTCGGCGCCGCCATCGGCCCCCACGACCAGGAGCGCGTCGACATTCTCGCCCGCGAAGCCGTGGACGTGGTGGTCGTGGATACCGCCCACGGCCACAGCAAAGGCGTCATCGACATGATCAGATGGGTCAAGGCCCACTATCCCGAGATCGACGTGGTGGCCGGCAACATCGCCACCGGGGAAGCGGCCCTCGCCCTGCGCGACGCGGGCGCCGACGCCGTCAAGGTCGGCATCGGCCCAGGCTCCATCTGCACCACCCGCGTCGTGGCCGGCGTGGGCGTGCCCCAAATCTCCGCCGTGTACGACTGCGCCGCCGCCCTCGAGGGCAGCATCCCCATCATTGCCGATGGCGGCATCCGCCATTCGGGAGACATCCCCAAAGCAATCGTGGCGGGCGCGGACGTGGTGATGATGGGATCCGTGCTGGCCGGCAGCGCCGAAAGCCCGGGCGAAAAGATCATTCATCAGGGCCGCCAGTATGTTGTCTATCGCGGCATGGGCTCGCTCGCGGCCATGAAGGAAGGCATGGCTTCCCGCGAACGGTATGGCCAGGCCCATACCACCGAGGACGAACTGGTGCCCCAGGGGATCGAGGGTGTCGTTCCCTACGCCGGTTCCGTCAAGCAGATCGTCGTGCAATTCATGGGCGGACTCCGCGCCGCCATGGGCTACAGCGGCTGCCGCTCCATCCCCGAGTTGCAAACCAAGGGCCGCTTCATCCGCGTCTCCATGGCCGGATTGCGTGAAGCCCACCCCCACACCATCAAGATCCTCAAAGACGCCCCCAACTATCGTTCATCCGATAGTTTTTAAGGCGCTTCGGACGCGGACTGTTCTCCGCGCCAGCCCTGAAGCTACCGAAAAACAAGCCCGGTATTCCTCACCGGAACCCCGCCCACTCCGGCTCGTTCTCGAAAATCCAGCGGTAGTAGTCCTTGCCCTTCAGCCCGTCCGCTGCCGCCTCATCGACGATCACCGTGCAGTGCGGATGCAACTGCAGCGCGCTGGCGGAAATCATGGCCGTAATCGGCCCCTCGACCGCCTGGGCCAGAACACCTGCCTTGGCAGCGCCGGTCACCAGCAACACGCAACGCCGGCTTTCCAGGATGGTCCCCACGCCCATCGTCATGGCGTGCCGCGGCACCTTGGCGGTGTCGCCGCCGAACATGGCCGCATTCTGACGGATCGTGGAAGGGGCCAGCGCAATTCGCCGGGTGCGGGACTGGAGCGACGAAAGCGCCTCGTTAAAGCCGATGTGCCCGTCAATTCCCATCCCCAGAAGCTGGAAATCAATGCCGTCACAAGCCCGGATTGCCGCTTCATAAGCCGCGCATTCGGCGTTCGGGTCGGCGGCCATGCCGTTGGGCAGATGCGTGTTTTCCATCCGGATATCCACCTTTGAAAAAAGGAACTCGTTCATATACCGACGGTAGGATCCGGGATGATCCGCCGGAATGCCGATGTATTCATCGAGGTTGAAGGTCCGCACGCCGGCAAAACTGACGCCCGTCTGCGCGTTCAACCGCGCCAGGCGCGGATAAACCGCCTCCATCGTCCGGCCCGTCGCCAGTCCCAGAACCAGATTCGGTTTTATTTCGATCGCGCGCGCGATCAACTGAGCCGTCAGGTGGGCGGCGCTTTCGGCATCCGAACGAATGATGACGTCCATCTCTACTCCCCGTATTCCTTGGCGTTCTCGGGCGGCAACGGCAACGCTTTCGCCAGCGGCGCGTTCTGCGGACTCCAGGCATCAGGATGGTTCCGCCCAAATTGTTGGGAAACGTTATTACACGGATTACTCCGGCGGGTCAACGACAAACCGCGGCACCCGAAGCGGCGTTTCTCGTTTTGTGCCGGCCCGCTCCAGAAGTCGCGCGCGCTGCGCCGCCGCGGGCGCATACCCCGGCGCCACGAGAAGCGCCTGGCCGTACTCCTCCAACGCCCGCGCGTCGTCCCCGAGCAGTTCGTGGGCCAGCCCCCGTCCCATCAGAATTTCAGGCCGCTTGGGCTCTCGCTTGATCGCCTCGTTGAAATCGGCCAGCGCCGCCTTCCCCTGCTCCAGGGCCAGGCACACCATGGCCCGGTCATACCGATACCGGGCCGAGTCCGGTTCCAGTTCCAGCGCCTGGGTGTAATCCGCCCACGCCATTGTATATTCCTCCAGGGCTTCAAACACCGCGGCGCGACGCGAAAAGAGATCCGCATCCCGGGGCGCCCGTTCCAAGGCGACGGTGTAGTCGTCCAGCGCCGCCTCCAGGTTGGTCATGGCGAACAAACAGTCCCCGCGCCGCATCCACGGTTCAGGATCCTGCGGGGTCAGGCGCGCCACCAGGGTGAAATCGTCCAGCGCTTCCCCGTATGTCCGAAGGCCCATCCGGCATTCCCCGCGTTTGAACCGCAGCGCCGCTTCCTCGGGCTTCAGTTCCAACGCTCGCGTGAAGTCCGATTCCGCCTCCCTGAAGCGCTCCATTTCAAGCAAGCAGTCGCCCCGGTTGCCAAGCGCCATCACCCGGTCAGCCAGGCTGGATGCTCGTTTTTCGACCGTTTTCACCGCTTGGTCATATTCATCCAGCGCCGCGGCCGCCTCCCCCTCCTCCCGGAGAAGCCCCGCATAAAACAGACGCGACGCCAGATGATCCGGCTGCTCCTCCAGCCCCATGCGCAAGGACTGCTTCGCCCGGTCCCGCTTGCCGGACTGCGCCAGCCGGACCGCGCGCTGAAATCGGCTTTCCACTGAATCCGGTCCGACCGACCCGGACCGGCAACCCATGAGTGCCGCCGCCAGCACGGCCGCCGCTCCGCACATCCAAAACCCTCTCATGGTCGGGCTCCTTGCCGTTTTATGGCGTCAACCAGGTTTCCACCAATTCACCGGCCGCACCGGGAAGAATGCCCAACGCGCGGGCCAAATCCAGCACCGTGTACCGGGCGCGAATCTGGTGGCTTCGGAGCAGGGCGCCAGTGAATTCCTCCGCAGAACAGCCGATCTCCGCCACCCGGTGCGCGGCGCCAGCCCGGCTCAACACATCCTTCAACCGCCGGGCGGAGACCGCGCCTTCCGCGATGACCGCCCGCACCGCTTCCCAAACACCCGGTTGCCGCAGCCGATCGACCGCCTGGACCACCCGCGCCCGTTTCAGAGCGTGTTCCTCCTCCACCACCGGCGTGAGCGTCCCCCAGTAGGTGGCATCCGTCGGTTCGACGCACACCCGGAACGCCGGCCGTTCCAGAGCCAGAATCCGTTCGTAAAGCGCGGCAGCCACGATCGTGCCCAACCCCACCTGCCGACCATGATAATCATGCCGGCGGTTCTCCGCCATGGCTTTCATGTCCAGCACGTGGGACATCATGTGCTCGCCACCGGAGGCGGGGAACGACGTGCCCGCCACCGTCATGGACAGGCCCGAATACAGCAGGGCCATGAACAGCGCCTCCATCGCCGCGGGCTCCCGGTTCCGCACGCCCTCGGGATGCTCCATATAAACAGGCTCCAAATCCCGGATTAGACGGGCGCACAGGGGACAATAATAGTCGTCGAACAGAATCCGGTTGATCTGCCAATCCATCATGCTCACCGGCTTGGCCGCCACATCGCCGAGTCCGGCGGCGGTCAGTTCCGCGGGCGCGGCGGCCAGGACGGCAGGCCGAGCCGCAACGGCAAACGGCGCGCGCCCGTCCACGATGCGCTTGACCCCCTGAATGGCGGGCGCGACGTTGGCGGAGGAATACCCGTTCATGGACGCGGCCGTCGCCACCACCATGTAGGGTATTCCCCGGTCCTTGGCCACCCACTTCGACAGGTCGTTCACCACACCACTTCCCACGGCGAGCAGGGCAGTCGTGTCGCCGGGAATACGATCTTCCAGCCAGCTCCGGGTCCGGTCGTCACAAGCCGGTTCCCCCCGCGGGGGATCGGGCAACAGCACGGTGGAAAGCCGGAATCCGGCGGATTCGAGCGGCCGGGCGGCATCCGCTCCGGCTGCGGTCCAAGTGCGCGCGTCAGCCAGCAGGAGCACGTTCCGGCCTGGCGCATACCGGTCGAACAGACGGGGCAGTTCCGCATGCGCCGAGTCGTCAAACAGGATTTCCCGAACAGGCACCGTGTGGGTGCGTCCGCATTCGCATACAAACGTTTTGCCAAGCAGGTTGTGTGTCATGATGGTTTCAGAATAACATAAGTCGTTCCCAGCAGACTATACGAAACCTCCGCTTATCTTATTATGATCCTATTGTCTTTCGATATCGCGTGTTTCGTCTTGCTTTTCCTCCCCTGAATTCATTAGTATGATTGTGTTTGCTCGGGAAAAGGGCTTGTGCTGTTGTACGTATCTATGGGAAATCCCTCTTCCATTTCCAGTTCTTCAACGCTCGGTTCTGCCAAGCCGGAACCGTTCCGCTTTTTCTATTTTGACCGGTTGGCAGGTCAACCGGTCTGGGATGAAACCAGTGGAACGTTGCTCGGCCGAATCCACGATTTCATGGCCCAGTCGACCACCCCCTATCCCACCGTCTGCGGGATGGAACTCACGACCCCCGCCGGGCGACGCCAGGTCCCCTGGAGCGCCGTTCGCGATTTGACCGACACCGCGGCCTATCTGGCGCCGGGCGATCCCGGACCAGCCCCGGCTTTCGATTTCTCCATCCGCCGTGATCTGCTCCGGAAACTCGCCGTCGAGGTATCCACCACGGCTGTGGTCCGAATCTGGGACATCCACTTCGTCTACGCTGAGGGCAAAATGGTCCTTGCGCACGCGGAAACCGGCATCCGGGGAATCCTGCGCACGCTGGGCCTGGAAAAGCCGGTCAGGGTCTCGCTGGGCCGCCTGCTTCCCGCGGCCTTATTCAAGGAGCGGTTCGCCACCTTCCGGCACCTGCAAAGTCTGACCTTCCGGCCCGACGGTTCGGCGGCGATCCCCAAACGGATTCTTGAAATGCATCCGGCGGACCTGGCCCGTGCGCTCCGGCAATTGCCGGCCCGATTGCGCCGACCCGTCTTCGCCGCCCTGACCGAAGAAACCGCCGCGCTCGTTCTGCGCGAAACTGAAAATCGACTGCAAGCCCACCTGCTGGAGTTCTGCTCCAAAGAACGCCGGGACACCGTGCTCAAACTGATGGCCGCCCTGAGGGACACACCGCCCCTCTAAAAAACAAACACCCCCCGTTGCGCCCCAAACCGGCTTACGTCTTCGGACGGCCTTTCCCGAACCGGCGCAGATATTTCAGGGCCACCGTCAAATCCTTGGCCGGCGGGGCCTCCAGTTCCACGTCGCCCCCGTGCGCCGGATGCGTCACGGTCAACCGCCAGGCGTGTAGAGCCGGCCGGCCGATCAGCGGCTTTTCCCCCTCCTCTTTCATCTTGTATCCGGTTTTCAACCGGGAAAGCAACAAGGGCCGGCCGCCATAAAGCCGGTCGGCGACCAGCGGATAGCCCGCGTGTTGCAGATGCGCCCGTATTTGATGGTGGCGGCCGGTCAGGATATCCACCTCAGCTAACGCGTAAGCGCCAAATCGCTCGACCACCCGGATCCGGGTCAGGGCCTGTTTTCCATTCGCCTTGTCCACGACTGACAGCCCGGGCCGGACCGGATGCGGTCCGATTGGGAGATCAATTTCGAACGCGTCCGCTTCGGGAACACCGGATAGAACGGCCAGATAGATTTTTTTCGGATGCCGTTGCGAAAACTGCTCCACGAGCGCGGTCAACGCCTCGCGGGTTTTGGCCAGCACCAACAGGCCGCTGGTCTCGGCATCCAGCCGGTGGACATTGGCGAGGTAGCCGATCGCCGTCTCTCGCGCCCAAGCCTTGCCCGCCCGGATCCCTTCATGCAGCAGGTCCATCAGGTTGTCGCGGCTCTTATCCCACCGGTCGGGCGCCGTCAACAGACCCGCCGGCTTGTTGACGGCCATCAGAACGTCGTCCTCGAAAACCACTTTCAGTTCCGGCCAGTTGGCGTTGAGCCGGATGAGTCGTTCGCTCATGAGTTCTCCTTGTTACCCCACTATCTTCTCTTTTCCGGGGGAAGGCGTCAAACGGCATTTTTCGGACGCGACCAGGCGGACCGTTCGGCGGCCTATTCCGCTCTTGACTTCCCCACCCCGCCGTTTTAGTTTCGCTGGATCACGAAAGGGGCCGCATGCGCATTCTGGACCGGTACCTGCTGAGGGAATTTCTGGCATCCGCCGGAACCAGCCTGCTTGCCTTCAGCCTTCTGTTCGTGACCTTTGACCTCTTCGATCGCCTGGGGCGGTTCTTGAACGCAAGCGCGCCTCCTCTTTCCATCCTCCTCTATTATGTCCACCACCTCTTCGTCTTCAACGGCAACATCTCGCTGTTTGTAGCCATCCTGCCCATCTCCCTGCTTCTGGCGGCCCTGTTCTGCGCCTCGCGCCTGATCCGGAGCAACGAGTTCATCGCCATGATGGCCAGCGGCATCAGTTTGCCGCGCATTCTCGCCCCGTATTTCGCGGTCGGAATCGTGGCCAGCGGAGTCGCTTTGGCCGCGATCGAACTCCAGGCGCCCCGTTCCACCCACTGGGTCCAGGCATACCAGCGGACGGTGCTGAAAAGGGGGAAAGGAGGCGATGCCGCCACGATCGCGAACTTCCTCTACCTGAACACGCAGGACAAACGGTTGTGGGACATTCGCCGGTTCTCGCCCACCAACACCCTGTTCCTCGGCATGGTCACCGTGACCCAGCAACGCCCCGATCGTTCCGAAACCATCTATGTGACCACCCAGGCTTACTGGGCCGACGGCACCTGGTGGCTTCGAAGCCCGCGCATCGAACATCGAAATCCGGATGGCGCGCGCGTGGGGAACCCCGAATTCTATCCCCGCCGTGCCATCGAAATGCGCGCCTGGAAGGAAACCCCGCACGATTTCGTCATCGAGCACACGGCGCGTGAGGACTGGCAAACGCTGCCCGCGCGGGATCTCCGCACCTTCCTGGACAACCATCCTGATTTCCCCAAAGCCAAGCGCGCCCGGATCGAAACGGATTACCACTCCCGTTTCTCCGTCCCTTTCGCCTGCCTGATCGTGGCTCTGCTCGGCGTTCCCGCCGGCCTCAAAACCGGCCGGTCCAATACCATGACCCGGGTCCTCCTGTCACTGGGCTTTTTCTTCCTTTATTACCTGTCCCTCCAATTCAGCCTCTACCTTGGAAAAACCCAGATCCTGCCCCCGCTCGCCGCCGCGTGGCTTCCCAACATCCTGTTTGCCGCAATCGGCGTGCGTATGATCGGCAATCCCCACTAACCCCTACACGGAGAATTCCATGAGCGTCAGCCTGCACGAAATCATGGTGGAAGCCGCCGGCCGGAACGCATCGGACATCCACCTCAAGGCGGGGTTGCCCCCCGTTTACCGCATTCACGGCGACTTGGTCCCGGCCTCTCGAACGCCTCTCACGGCCGAGGAACTCCACCAGCTTGCGGCGGACCATCTGCCGCCCCACCTCAAGCGTGAATTCGACATCGAAAAGGAGTCCGATTTCGCCATTTTGGACCCTGAAGTCGGCCGGTTCCGAGTCAGCCTCTTCGTGACGCAAGGCCTGCCCGCGTTCGTGATGCGGCACGTGAAAACCCGGGTGCCCACGCTGACGGAACTCAACCTCCCGCCCGTGCTGGCCGACCTGATCCGCTCCCCGCAGGGCATCTTCCTGGTAACCGGCGCCACGGGATCCGGCAAATCCACCACGCTGGCGGCGTTAATCCAGATCATGAACGAAACGCAGAACCTGCGGATCGTGACGATCGAGGACCCGATCGAATACCAGTTCATCGACGGAACCTGCCTGATCACCCAGCGGGAGATCGGGCTGGACACCGCCAGCTTCCACGCCGCCATGAAGCGGGTGTTGCGCATGGATCCGGACGTGATCATGGTGGGGGAAATGCGCGATCAGGTCACCTTCGAAACCGCGCTCAACGCGGCTGAAACGGGCCACCTGGTCATGAGCACGCTGCACGCCTCCTCCGCGTCCGTCGCGATCGGCCGAATCCTTGATTTGTTTCCGGCATCGGAACGGGAGCAGGTCCGGTTGAATCTGGCGGCCAACCTCAGGGCGATCGTCTGCCAGCAACTGGCGGTCGCCATCCGCGGAGGCGTGGTGCCGGCCGTTGAAATTCTCATCAACACACCGACCGTTCGCAAGTTGCTCGAAAAAAACAAGCTGGATGTCATTTCCGCGGCCATCGAAACGGGCGGCGGCGACGGCATGCAGACCTTCAACCAGTCGCTCTACCGGCACATTCGCGAGGGACTCATCTCGGAAGAGGAAGGGATGCTGCACTCCTTCAATCCGGAACAGCTCCGGATGAATCTGAAGGGCATTTTCCTGGATGAAGGCAAACGCATCCTGGCCACCTGAAACGGCGAAACGTCAGGGAATCGACGGCCGCGTCAGCTTGCACAGGGTTTTCCACATGCCCTCGGGCGTGGTTTCGGCCATCAGTTTCTCGCGCGCCTCTTCGGCCATGAACGTTGTGGTCAGCCCCGCCAGAAGTTTCAGATAAAAGGCGCTGGCCGCGGTCGGTATGACGATGAAGAAAATCAGATGGGTCAATTTCCGGGGCGAGCTGAACTTGACGCCCTTGCGGCTCATGCCCAGCGCCAGGGTGAGTCCCCCGCCCTCCACGCCCCGCACGTGAGGAAACGCGATCCCGTGTTCCACCGCCGTGCTGACGATCAGTTCCCGGCGAATCGCTTCCCCGCTCAACCGTTCCACCTGGTCCACAAAGCCCGTCTTCCTCAGGGTCGCCGCCATCTCCCTGATCGCCTCGTCCCGTTCGACGGCCTCAAGGTCGGGAATCATCAGCGACACGTCCGAAAACCGCTGGATGCCGATTTTGCGCGGACCCACGCGGCTCGCCGGCATCTGCTCGTGTCGAACCTGGTTTTCGGGATGGAAAAGAATCCGGGTGCACATCGGGCAACTGCTCACCTCCTGCCCCTGCCGCACCACCTGCACCAGGCTGGTGGGAAGATGCATCCCGCAACCGGAACAGACGCTGTTGGAAACGGAGACGACAAACAGGGGATCGCGTTTCTGCAGCTTACCGACGGTAAGGCGGATGTCGTCCGGCAACTGCCCGGTGAGCGCCAAGATCGAGGCGTCCAGTTGGGCCAGGTCGCTTTCCCGACCAGCCGCTTTCTGTTCCGCGCGGACAAGGGTGAATTCCTGGAGTTGAACAAGGTGATTGACGATCGGATGCATAACGCCTCTGGGTTGGTGAAAACGTCAGTTCAAAAGAATGATCCTGGACGGTCCGTTTGTCAATCTTCTTCCCGCGCGATTCTGCGCGATTCAACCGAAGTTCTGGCTCATGGTCCGAATCCGCTCGTCGGGGCCGAACAACACCAGCGTGTCGCCCTCCGAGATCACGTCCGAGCCGCTCGGCGCAATCGTGGTCTCGTCGACCTTGTCCACGCCCTGGTGCCGCACGGCCAGCACATGAACCCCGTAAATGTTGCGGATTTTTGCCTCGCTCAGCGTCCGCCCCACCAGTTCCCCCGGGGCCTTCATCTCCACGATGCTGGCCCCGCCGGAGAGTTCGATGTAGTCCAGGATCGAAGGCGCGGCGATCGACCGGGCCAGACGGATGGCCATGTCCCGATCGGGATAGATAACCCGGTCCGCGCCCACCCGCTGGAGCACCCGGCCGTGCAACTCGGTGGCCGCCTTGGCCACCACTTGCCGGATCTTCAGCTCCTTCAGGTTCATGGTGGCCAGGATGCTGCCCTCCAGGTCCGTTCCAATGGCCACCACGGCCGTGTCGCACTGCTCGAATCCGGCCTCGATCAGCGTCTGCAACTCGGTGGCGTCTCCCTCCACGGCCTTCGTCACCACGTTCATCATCCGTTGCACGATGTCGCGATTCCGTTCCAGCAGGATGGCCTCAACGCCGCGCTGCATCAGACACGAGGCCAGTGCCGACCCGAACCGCCCGCCGCCGATAATGCCTACCCGTTGCATGCGTCGCCTCCCCGCGGCCGCCGGACTCACCCCAGCACCACGTATTCTTCCGGATACCGAACTTGTTGCCGCATCCCCTTGCGGCCGATCGCGGACGCCAGGGTTACCGGCCCCAGCCGTCCGAAAAACATCATCACCGTCACCGTCAACTGACCGGCCACGGATAGATGCGGCGTGATGCCGGTGGACAGTCCCGCCGTTCCGAAGGCGGCCACCGTCTCGAACAGCAACGCATCCACCGCGCCAAAATGCCCGGTAAAGCGGGTTAAATCCTCGGTCAACAACAGCAAGCCGAACCCCGCCATCACCTGGAGAATCGAGAGCGTAAAAATGGCCACCCCGCCGCGCATCGCCGACTCCGGAAGCGTCCGGTGGGCAAACGAAATGTCGCGCCGGCCGCGGAGCATCGCGGTCAGCGTCAGCGCCATCACCACGACCGCCGTGACCTTCACACCCCCCGCCGTGGAGCAAGGGGCGCCGCCGATGAACATCAACACGAGGTTCAAAAACAGCGTCGGCGGGGTCACCTGGCTCATGTCCACCAGGTTGAAACCCGCGGTGCGAGGGGTCACTCCCTGAAAAAACGCCGCCAGGAATCGATGCGGCACGGACAGATCCGCCAGGGTATGGCGCCATTCCAGCACCAGAAAACCCAGCGCGCCAAGGGCGATCAGAACGGCCGTGGCGACCAGCACCAACCGGGTGTGCAGAGACAGGCTTCCCCGCAAGGTCTTGATCCGCCAGAACCTGATCTCCGTCATCTCGTGCCAGACAATAAAACCCAGGCCGCCCGCGATCAGGAGCCCGGCCAGGGTCAGCACGATCCAGGGGTCCTCCCGGTATCCCGCGAGATTGCCGGGAAACAGTGAAAATCCGGCGTTGCAAAAGGCGCTGACGGCATGGAACAGGCCCGCATACAGGGAACGGCCCGTGCTCATGCCATGCTCGGAAAAGCGCCACGAGAGGATGGCCGTGCCCGCCGTTTCGAACAACACCGTGAACAGCACCGTTTTTTGCAGCACCAGTTTCAGACCCGACGCCCGTCCCATCCCGAGCGACTTGAGCATCACGCTCTCGTCCATCATGCTGAGGCGCCGGCCCACCACCAGCAGGAGAAAGGCGGCCAGGGTCATCAACCCGATGCCTCCCACCTGGATCAGCCCCAGAATCACGAGCTGGCCGAACAGGGTGAAGTCGCTCCCCGTATCCGCCACGGTCAGCCCGGTCACGCAGGCCGCGCTCGTCGCGGTGAAGAACGCCGTCATCGGATCCATCCACCGCCCGCCGGGATGCGCCACGGGCAGCATAAGCGCCACCGCGCCCGCGACGATCATGAAGAAAAACGTCTTCATGACCATCCATTCGGGTCGCGCGCTTCCAGAGGGCGCCGCCACGGGGGCCGTTGGGTGGGACGGGTTCATCGCTCCTCTTTCAGGCGTTTCACGAACCGACCCATGCGCGTCACCGCCTCGCGGATATCGTCCAGCGATGTTGCGTAGGCGCAACGCAGGAAGCCCTCGCCCGAAGCGCCGAATGCGGAACCCGGCACGCAGGCAACGTTCTCCTCGTCCAACAAACGCAAGGCAAAATCCTTGGACGTCAACCCGAAATCCCCGACGAACGGAAACGCATAAAATGCCCCGCTCGGCTTGTGGCACGGCAGGCCGATCTCGTTCAGGCCCGCGTATATAAAGTTGCGCCGTTTCTCGTAGGCGGCGCGCATCGCCTCCGTGTCCGCGTCACTCTTCAGCGCCTCCACAGCCGCTTCCTGGCTCAAGATCGGCGCGCACAGCATCGTGTACTGGTGGATTTTCATCATGGCCTCGGTCAGTTCCGCCGGCGCACACGCGTAGCCCAGCCGGAATCCCGTCATGGCCCACCCCTTGGAAAAACCGTGCAGGAAAATCGTCCTCTCCTTCATGCCCGGCAGCGTCGCGATCGAAAGCCGCTCGCTCTCGTAGGTGAGTTCGGAGTAGATTTCGTCGGCCAGCACCAGCAAATCGCGCTCCCGGGCCAGGGCCGCGATCCCTTCCAAATCGCGCCGGCCCATCACCGCCCCCGTGGGATTGGTGGGAAAGTTCAGCAGCAGCGCCCGCGAACGGGCGGTGAGACGCGGTTCGAGCATCGCGCGCGTCAACGCAAAGCCGTTCTCGCGCCGCGTCGGCACCGGCACCGGCACGCCGTGGGCAAAAGTCACCACCGCCGGGTAGGAGACATAGCACGGCTCATGAAAGAGAATTTCGTCGCCCGGATTGCACAGCGCCCGGATCGCCAGGTCCAGCGCTTCGCTCACCCCCACGGTGACCAGGATCTCCTCGGCCGGATCGTAGCGCACCCCGAACGCGCGGGCCACGTAAGCCGCAATCGCCTGGCGCAGCTTCATCAGCCCCCGGTTGGACGTGTAACTCGTCGCCCCCTGTTCCTGGGCGAAGATCGACGCCTCGCGAATCCGCCAGGGGGTGACGAAATCCGGCTCCCCGATGCCCAGGCTGATCACATCCTTGCGGGCGCTGACAATATCGAAAAAATCCCGGATGCCGGATCGCGGAACCTCCTTCAGGTAGTCCGCGACCGGACTACGGGGAGACCTTGAGCCGCTCATGCGTGTCCTTCTCTTCCATCAAAACGCCGTGTTCTTTGTAAGTCTTGAGCATGAAATGGGTGGACGTGGACACCACCCCCTCCATGGCGGAAAGCTTGGCGGCCACGAATCCGGCCACCTCCTTGAGCGTGCGGCCCGAGATGAAAACCAGCAGGTCGTAACCGCCCGACATGAGATAAACGGAATCCACCTCGTCAAACCGGCTGATGCGGGTGGCGAGACGGTCGAAACCGCCTTCTCGTTCGGGAGTGATCTTGACCTCGATCACCGCATGCACCACGTCCAGGTCGAGGCTCTCTTCGTTCACGACGGCCTGGTAGCCGCGGATCACCCCGGTACGCTCATAGTCGCTAATCTTCTCCCGGACTTGCGCTTCCGTCAGATTCAACAGGCGCGCCAGCGTGGCGGGCTTTTCCATCGCGTTCTGGCGCAACAGTTTCAGTAATTCGTCCATGATCGGCCTCCGGCACGAACGCCTCAGCGCCCGGAACCCGCGTCGCGGCGGGCATCAGGTTTGGGTTGTTTCAAACTCGCCCACACGATATCATGTTCGTTTTCGGCTGGCAACAGAAAGGAACGCGCCCCCATGCCCGCCCTGAACCGCATCCGGATCGTGCTGGTAGAGCCGCTCTACGGCGGCAACGTCGGCTCCGTCTGCCGCGCCATGGCCAACACCGGATTGAGCAGCCTGACTCTGGTCCATCCCACCGGGCTGGATATGGAGGAGGCGCGGAAAATGGCCGTCTCCGCGGGAGAAATTCTGGATGCCCGACGGGAGTCGCCCACCCTGGCGGAGGCCGTGGCGGATTGCGGACTGGTGATGGGCGCCACGGCGCGGATCGGCCTGTACCGTCAACATGCCGCCACACCCCGGGAACTCGCCCCGAAAGCTCTTGAATCCGCCGAAACCACGCCCGTGGCGCTCGTGTTCGGCCGCGAAGACAAGGGCCTCTCCAACGAGGAAATCGCCCTCTGCACCCAGCTCATCCGCATTCCCTCCCACCCCGGCTATGTCTCGCTCAATCTCGCCCAGGCCGTCATGATCTGCGCCTATGAACTGTTCGTCGAATCCCAGATTTTTCAAGGCCCGGTGGAAAAATCGGCCGAGGCCCCTTCCGAATTGCGGGAACGCCTCTTCGATATCTGGCGCGCCACGCTCCTCGACATCGGGTTTATGAACGCCGATAAGGCCGATCACATGATGTTGGGACTGCGCCGCGTCTGGTCGCGCGGAAAAATGACCGTGGATGACGTCAATATCCTGATGGGCATCGCCCGCCAGATGCACTGGCGCGCGCACCATCCCGATCAAGCCGGATAACCATACGATTTTCTGGCTAGCCACCGGCGGCCGGCTCCCACACGCCCCGTCCGCTTGGAGAGCGGACGGGGTTTCTTTATTTTTCATCCGTTCGAAAGCTGCGTTAGGAAGCGGGCCACAAACAAATATCCCAGTCTGAACCGGTCCAGCGCGAATGACTCGTTCGGCGCATGGATCCGGTCTCCCTCCCCTCCAAATCCCGTCAACAGGGGTTGCGCGCCCGCTACCCGAGCCAGAAGCGTCAGCACGGGAATCGAAGCGCCATCCCAATGAAAAACGGGATCGCGACCGCACACCTCGCGCAACACGCCGGCCGCCCGAACCGCCAGAGGCGAATCGGGCTCCAGGCATAACGCCGGCCCGGCGAGGGTTATCTCGCTCACCGTCACGCGCAAACCCGGGGGCGCGTGCCGCCTCACATGGTCCTCGATCGCGGCCAGCGCCGTCGCCGGCTCCTGGCCCGCGGAAAGCCGGCACGTCAGCTTAGCCATGGCCAGCGCGGGAATGATCGTCTTCGACCCCGCCCCGCCATAGCCTCCATGCACGCCGTTGACTTCGATCGTGGGTCGGAACCCCAGCCGCTCCGCCGGTGAAATCGCCGTCTCCCCACCCACCGGGGGCACACCCGTCTGCGCTTCATACCGGATCGGATCGAACGGCTCGCGTTTCAACAACTCGCGCTCCCGAACCGTGGGCGGACGGCACCCCTCCGCAAACCCCGCCACCGCCACTCCGCCATCCGGTCCGTGCAGCCCCGCGATCAACCGGCACACGGCCTCCGCTGGATTCGGCGCCACCCCCCCATGCGTGCCCGAATGCAAGTCGTGCTTGGGCCCTTCCACCGTCAGCGTCAGTTGAATAAGCCCGCGCAGGCCCATCACCATGGCCGGCGCGCCCGACGACGCCATGCCCGTGTCCGCCACCAACAGCACGTCGGCCCGAACCCGGTCGGCCCAGCCGGGCAGGTTCCGGGTCAAGCCGCCGCTCCCCGATTCCTCCTGCCCATCCAGCAGGATCTTGATTGTGCCGATGTCCGATCCGGCCAACCGATTTAAGGTATCAAGCGCGGCCAGCACGTAACAAAGCTGCCCCTTGTTGTCCTGCGCGCCACGGCCATACAAGCGGCCGTCCCGGAACACGGGCTCGAAGGGGGGACTGGTCCACGCCTCCGCCGGATCTTCAGGCTGCACATCGTAATGGCCATAGATCAAGACGACCGGATACCCGGGACGCCCTTTCCGTATCGCGAAAACCACGGGCGGCGCGCCGGTCTCCAGCAATTCCGTCGCAAACCCCGCCTCCCCCAACCGCCGGGCAAACCAGTCGGCACAGGCCCGGCAATCGTTCGCATGCGTGGGATCGGCCCCCACGCTGGGGAAACGGACGGCCTCCACCCAGTTTTGAACATAGCGTTCGCGGTTCCGCTCGAACGCCTCAGCCGCCATGTCAAGATCGATCGGTTTCATGTTTTTTCCTTCATCATGCTCCCGCGCAGCATCCGGATTTGGACCTGCTTCGTTTCGGGAATGATCCGGGTCCGGTAAAAATCAGTCATCCGTTTGGCCAGCGCCTCGGCGCACTCCAGTTCGCGCGCCTGCTTCCGGATCCGCTCCAGCACGGCTTCCTCCATGCGGGTATCCGTAATGGCCCGTTCCAGCCCAGGCTCGTTCCGCGCGCCGGCCAGCGCTCGGAACCGCTCCGGCTCCATCCGGAACTTGCACGCCGCCACCTTTTTCCCCAACGCAATCCGGCGCCGCACCGAAGCCCGGACGGCCCATCCGTCATCGGTTTCCTCCGTGGCGCCGGCCAAATCGCGCACCACCGCCTCATCCGCGTGCCGGATCTCGTCCCGAACCTGGTGCAGTTCAACGTTCATAATTTCTCACAACTCCGCGATCAGCGCCGAATCGACCGTCACCCCCACCTTGACCTCGCCAACCTTGATCGGCAGAGCAAACCGCACCGCACCGCCCGCCTTCTTCTTATCCCGCGTCAGCGCCTCCCGCATCGCCGCCCTGTCCAGCCCCGCGGGCAATTCCACCGGCAGTCCAAGCCCCGCCACTGCTGTTCGAATCCGTTCCGCCAATCCCTTCTCCGCCAAGCTCATCCTCTCCGCCAGCCGCGCCTCGGCTACCATGCCGATCGAGACAGCCGATCCATGATCCATCGCAAAAGCCATCGCCTGCTCCACGGCATGTCCGATCGTATGCCCCAGATTCAACGCCGCTCGTATTCCCTTCTCGTAGGGATCCGCCTCGATCGTCCGCACCTTCACCGCCATGGCCCGCCGCACCAGCGCATCCTGATCGCCCGCCCGAACCGCCGCCCATCCCTGCTCGCAAAGGGCGAACAGCTCGGGATCGCCGATGACGCCGTGCTTCACCACCTCCGCCAGTCCTGAGCGAAACACCGGTTCGGGCAGCGTCGCCAGGGCATCCGGATCGGCCAGCACCAGGGACGGCGGATGAAACGCGCCCACCAGGTTCTTGCCCTCGGGCAGATCCGCGCCCGTCTTGCCGCCCATGCTCGCATCCACCATGGCCAACAGCGTCGTCGGCAGCACGGCCCACTTCACCCCGCGCAGATAGGTGGCTGCCGCAAAACCGGTCAGATCACTCACCACCCCGCCGCCCAACGCCAGAACGCCGTCCCCCCGCTCCAGGCCGGCCTTGAGAAAGCCCCTCCAGATCTCCTGCACCGTCTCGACGGTCTTTCCCGATTCGCCCGCCGGAATGCAGACCGGCACGACCGTCGCACCCGACTCTTTTACCAGCGCCTGGATCACGCTCTTCAAGACCGGCAATGGGGCCAGGTTTTCGTCCGTCACCAAGGCTACGCGCCCCGTCCACCCGGCCGCTTTGCACCAGGCGCCGATGCCGGCCAGGCCGCCGCGCCGCACGCGCACGGGATACCCCAAGCCCATCGTTCGCACGTGGAACGCGCCCAGTGCCATCTGCGCCTGCTCCACCTTGAACGGCACATCGTCGGAGCCCGCCGCTACCCGGCGGGTGAACGAGGCGTAATGCGCGGCCCGTTTTTTCAACAGCTCATTCAGCAGATCTCCGCCGTCCGGCGCCGGTTCCAGCAGAGGCCGTTTTCCGCCCTGGTGCGAGACCCGCCACCGGATCACCTCTTCCGACGCGTCCAGCAGCGCCACGGGGCCGGCAGCCTCCGCCGTGCGCCGATTCTCCGGATCCAGGAGCGTGCCGCCGCCCAGGGCCACCACCCGTTCGTCCGGTTCGGCGGCCGCCCGCAGGAGCGCGGCGCGCTCTCGCACGCGGAAGCCGCTTTCGCCCTCCCGCTGGAAGATGTCGCGAACGGTCAGGCCCGCCGCGCGTTCGATCTCGCCGTCCAGATCCACGAACGGAATCTGCAACCGCGCCGCCAGCCCTTTGCCCAACGTGGTCTTGCCGGATCCCGGCGGCCCATAGAGAAAGAAAGGCGTCATGGCCAGAACACCTGCGGCTTGCCGTTGAGTTGCAGATCGGCCAGGAGGCCGGACCGCAATGCGTCGAATCGGGGTTTCATTTCGCCGATCGAATCGCCGCCCAGTTTTTCGGACAGCGCATCCGCCAAGGCCAGCGCCACCGCCGCCTCCAGCACCACCACGGCGCGCGGCACGGGACAGACGTCGGAACGCTCGTATCGCATCGGACCCGGCGCGCCGGTGAACAGATCCACGGAGGGTTGGGGCTTGAGCGTGGTCGGGATCGGCTTCATGGCCGCTCGAATCCAGATCGGCTGGCCCATGGACATTCCCCCCTCGATGCCGCCCGACCGGTCGGACAGCCTTACCAGACGGTCCCCATCCCGGCGGATGGGATCGTGCACCTCGGTGCCCGGCCGGCGCGCATTCTCGAAAGCCGGTCCGATTTCGACGCCTTTCATGGCGGGCACACCCAGAATGGCCGCGCCCAGAAGGGCGTCCAGACGCCGATCCGCCTGCACGTAGGAACCCAGACCGGGCGGTAGCCCAAGCGCGTACACCTCGATCACCCCTCCGAGGGTTTCGCCCGCCGCCGCGGCTTCCGCAACGGCCGTCTGCATGGCCGAGGACGCCGTGTCGTCCGGACAGAAGACAGGACTCGACAAGGCTTTTTCGATCCGGTCCTGGAACGACATGTTGTCCAACGCCGCTGTCACCGGCCCCAGCGCGGAAACGCAGCCGCCCACGCGGATTCCGAACACCGCCAGCAACTCGCGGGCCACCGCGCCCGCGGCCACGCGCACCGCCGTCTCGCGCGCCGACGCCCGCTCGAGCACCTCGCGAAAATCGTCCTGCCCATACTTCAAGGCCCCGGCCAGGTCGGCATGTCCCGGCCTCGGCGTGGTCATGGGCGGTATGGCCTTACCCTTCCAGTTGGCATGATCCCGGTTCTCGATCAGCAGCGAGATGGGCGCGCCCGTGGTGCGGCCCGCCATCACGCCGGACAGAATCCGGGCAACATCCGTCTCGATCGCCATGCGCGCGCCCGCGCCGGCGCCTTTCTGCCGTCGCGAAAGGTCGCGCCGGAGCATCCCCTCGTCGAGGGACAGGCCCGCTGGAATCCCGTCCAGGATTCCGGTCAAAGCCGGTCCATGGGACTCGCCTGCCGTTAATAGTCGCACGCGCGCCATAAATCCTTCCTTTCCACCGCACACCCGGTCCACCGTGTAAACGACAGAGCGCCCTGTTCGATCAGCATGCCCAATCCGCCCGTCGCCGCCAACCCCGCCTGGCGCGCTTCTTTTACCAGGCGCGTCTCACGAGGATAATAGATCATGTCGTAGACCGCGGCGCCAGCCGGAAACGCAAGCCCGCGCGGCCACGGATTTTCCGCCGCCTGCGTGCCCATGCCCAGGGGCGTCGTGTTGACCACAAGGTCAGGCGTTTCGCCGGCCAATCCCGCCGCATCCAACACCACCGGTCTTGCACGGCCCGGCAGGTTCTTCCCGTTGAGCCAACGCGCCAGCTCCTCCGCCTGCTCAAGCCGCCGCGCGGCCAGAGTCACCGACCAGCCGGCCCGGCCCAGCGCATAAGCCGCCGCGCGGGACGCGCCGCCCGAGCCCAGCATCAGCACGCGCGTGCCGGCGCGCCAGGCGCGGCCCAGTTTCCCGGACCAACGTGCCAGGTCGGCCATGAATCCATCGGCATCCGTGTTGTCGCCCAGCACGCGCCCGCCTTCCACGAAAAGCGTATTCACCGCGCCGATTGCAGCAGCAAGCGGCGTCAACCCGTCCAACAGGGGCGGCACCGCCTCCTTGTGCGGAATGGTGACGTTCAAGCCGCGCAGTTCGCGGCCGCGCACCCGTTCCACCAGCGAGCGCAAGCCCGCTTCCGGAGGTGCGCCCGGTTCGACCGGGTAGAGCCGGTATTCGCCCGCAAGCCCGTTTTGACGCAAGGCCGCTTCGTGGATCGCTGGAGAAAGACTGAAGGTCAATGGCCACCCCGTCAGCCCCAGTTTCCAAAATGTCCGGGCGTCGCTCCTGCTCGTGGCGGTAATGCTCATGCCTCGCTCACCCGGGCGCCCAGGGCCGCCAGCGTGGCGCCAAAGCCGGGAAACGACTCGTCCACCATCTCCGCGCCTTCCACCATGACCGGACCGGCGGCGCCACACCCCGCGACGGCCAGGGACATGGCCAGCCGGTGGTCGCCTTGCGCGGAGGCCGTGCCGCCCGATATCGGGCGTCCCCCCTCCACCGCGAAACCGTCCGGCCGCGCGTGTATGACCACGCCGATCCGGCTCATTTCCGCGGCCAGGGCGGTGATGCGATCGCTCTCCTTGTGCCGTAATTCCCGCGCGTCGGCCACCTCCGTGCGGCCGGCGGCGTAGGCGGCCGCGACGGCAAAAACAGGGAACTCGTCGATCATCCGGACCACCCGGCTGCCGGAAATCCGTATGCCTTTCAAGGCCGAATGGCGCACCACGAGATCGCCCATTGGCTCGCCGCCGGTTTCCGCCCGGTTTTCCACGCGAATATCGGCGCCCATCTCCCGCAACGATTCCAGCAGTCCGACGCGGCCCGGATTGAGGCCCACACCCTGAAGCGTGATTTCCGAATCGGGCGTGATCAGCGCCGCCACGATCAGGAATGCGGCCGAAGAAAAATCGCCGGGCACCGTCAGATGAAACGGCGGCAGCGGCCCTTGGGGCGGCGTGAACCGGTGGATCGCCTGACCGTCGGCGCCGACTTCGGTTTCCACCTTCACGCCCAGCCACCGGAACATTCGTTCGGTGTGATCGCGCGAGAGGGTGGGTTCACGCAGTTCCAGAACGCCCTCCGCGGCCAACGCCGCCAGCAGAACAGCGCTCTTGACCTGGGCGCTGGCCACGGGAAGCGTGATGGTCGGATGGAGCAGCGGCTCATCCGGCGGCCGGCCCCGGAGGGTCAGGGGCGCCCGGTCGCCATCGGTTCCGTGAATGACGACGCCCATCAGGCGCAGGGGCTCCATCAGCCGGTCCATGGGCCGTTTGCGAAGGCCGGCTGAGCCATCGAGAAGGGCGGGCGCGCCGGCCGCGGCAAGCGCGCCGGTCAGCAGGCGGAGGGTGGTGGCGGAATTGCGGCAATGGAATTCATGGGCGGCGGGTTCCCAGCCGAGCCGACCCGGGCTTTCAACGGTCAGCCGGCAACCGTCCAACACCCACGCGATCTTGCAGGCGCGAATGGCAGCCAGAAGCGGATGGGTAACGCCGGACACCAGCAGATTCTCCACCGTGCTGGTGCCCTCCGCCAGGGCGGCAAACAGGATCGCGCGGTGTGAAATCGATTTGTCTCCAGGCACCCGGCACCGGCCCCGCAACACGCCATTGGGTTTCACCGTCAGGTTCATCGAAACTGCCCCCGAAAACCTGCCCCCGCCCCGCTCCGTCGGCCATGTGTTATTCCGCTTGGATCAGGTAATACATGCTCGGCATGGTTTCTCCGAGTTTGAAGCGCAACTCGCCGCCTTCGTACCGGCTTGGCACCGTGCCCACGTAGAAACCTTCCGCATTGATCGCCCAAACCTTGAGGGTGTTCAACTCGGTTTTGATGGCGATCTCGGCTTCGATCACCTCGATCAGAATCGGCGGCTTGCCATACTCCAGCATCTGCTCGCCGTCGAACTTGGCATCGGTGTTCCGAGCGCGCCCCACGGCCGTCAGCAGCAGGTTGTCGGACGCGCCGATCGGTTGGTCGGTCAGCGAGGAGAGCGCCACAACCGCAAAATCGGTCGTCGCATTGACCGTCATCCCCGAGAGGACGATTTCGCCGTTTTTCTGGAGGAACCCGTACGCGCATTTCGTCCTTGGGGAGTCGATGGTGCCGTAGTTCTTTTTCCAGGAGCGATACAACTCGCCCGTTTGAGACTTGACCTCGCCCGCCGCCGCGTTCACGAGCGGGTCGGTTTCGGGGACAACGTTCCGGGCCGTGGCTTTCTGCCCTTGGAACTGCACGCCGATCTTGCACAACTCGGAAGCCGTGGCCACGGCCTTCGGCGCGCCATGAACCAAATCCTCCACCTGGATCGCCACCGGCGCCTTGGCTTCGGCGATGTCGCCGCGGCGCGTGACCAGGGCGGCATGGTAGAACAGGCCGTACTTGGCCGGATCGTTCCACGTGCTGAAGATGCCTTCGCGGTAGGGAACGCCGCCGATGCTGTTGGACGAGACTTCCTTGCCCAGGATCTGCATCCGGTCCAGCCTCGGACTGTAGGCGTACGTGTGGATCGTCCACCCGCCCCACCCCTGCAGGGACCCGATCGCCGCCAGCAGGATCGGGCTTTCGGCGCGGAATTCGTTGGGCCAGGGCATGTCCCATTCGGACACGAAGAACGGCCGGTCCAGCACCCGCGTGCCGGCCAGGTATTCCATGCCGAACGTGGGCGACTGCGTGATGCCCTTGTTCATGCATTTCTTGACCGTCTCGCCCCATTGCCAGTTATAGTAATAGGTGTGGCTGTCCATGAAGTCGTTCACCAGGTTCGACTTCGTCACCGCGCCGTTGATCAGCCAGTTGGTGCCGGCGATCGGAATCTTCACGCCCGTCTCGCGCATGAAGGCGCGTATTTCCTTGTAGTAATTCTCCATCACCAGGATCTTGAACCGCACGAGAGGTTCGCTGTCTTCGTTGATGTTGCAGCCGAACGCATCATAGGCGACGCCGTTCGCCTTGCACCATTTGTCGAACATCGCGCGGAACTCCGCGACATAAGGTTCGATTTGCAGACGGCCGCGCCCGAAAAAGTCGCGTTCGTTGACGATCTCGGTGAGCACGAAAACCGGATCGTCCTTGTACGCCAGACCGGTGTAGGGATTGATGTGCGTCCAGATGTCGTAGATGAACTTTTTCTGAAGCTCGATCAGCTTGCGATTGTAAAAGTTATAGGGATCCGCCGCATCCTCCAGTTGGAAGGCATTCTCGACGCCGTCGCCGGACTTGAAGTTGCGGTAGGTCAGCATGTCCAGGTAGCAGTAGATGCCCTCCCGCTTCAGGCAATAGACCAGGTAATCCAGCCGCTTCATGCTTTCGGGATGAAGGGTCAGCGTGTTGCCGATCCGCTCGCCCTTGTTGAACACGAAAAGATTGGGCGTGTTCCACTCGGCGTCGAGTTGGTGGAAGCGGACGATGTTGCATCCCGTTTTCGCCAGGCGCCGGGCGACCTTTTCGCTGTAGTCGAACTCCGGGAAGCAGGCGCCGCCGTTGAAATTGACGCCCCAGAAACGGCCCGGCGCACCGTCCTCGAACACGAAATGATCCTTGTCCATTTTCAGGAAACCATGCCGGCCGGCCGGCTTTTCGTTTTTGAAGATGAAGGACAGATCGAGGGGCATGTCGTCATAGTACGCCGGGAATGGAATATATCGGGACATCTCTGTTTCTCCTTTTAAAACCGACCCTGTCCGTAAGAGTGCATCATCGGCCCGTTTTTTTCAAGCACGTTTCCCGGCCCGGACGTAGCGGCGGAGCCGGTCCACTTCCCGGAAGCCGCCCGTTGACACCGCTTCCACGCCGAGTTCCCCGGAGGGTGCCGTCCTCCTTTTGCGGATCGGGATTGCAGTCTTTCTTGATATCCCAGTCCCGGCCGGTTACATTTCGTTCGGAAAGGAATCGATCCATGCCCGCCCCTTCCTATGCCGCTCTGCTCCAGCCGTGGGGCCTGACGTTCGAACGCGAACATCCGGAGATTCCGCTCGTCGGAAGCCCCGAACGCGCGTTGTCCCGAACGGTGGTGGAGGACAGCCAGGGGCGACTCTTTATCCTCGAACGGATCGATCCCGAAAAGGCGGAACGCAAAGCAACCATCGCCCGCGCACTGGCCTGTCTGCGTCGGGCCGGCTTGGAAACCGTCAATCCCTATTGGCCGGTCGACGCCGGTTTCCTGTCCCGGACCGAGGGGGAATGGTGGCAGCTTCAACCCTTCCTGGATTCGGTGACGTTGAACCGCGAGACGTATGCCGAAGAAGCCTGGCGCGGGACGGCCATGGCCGATTTCCTGACCGGCCTGGCTGTGGCCTCCGCCACCTTTCCAACCGAAGCCCACTTCTTCTTCCCTGTGTACGCACGCCGGATCGGCCGCCTGCTCGAGGAGGAGGAACCCCGCGCCTATCATGACCTGGCCGATGTGTTGGATTACCTGCAAACCGGTCTGTTCGCCCATTACGACCGGCTTCCCATGCGTTTCGCTCACGGCGATTTTCACCCGCTCAACATCCTCTGGAAACCGGACGGCATCCGCGCGGTGATCGACTGGGAGTTCTGCGGATTCAAGCCCGAACTTTACGACGCCGCCCTCCTCGCGGGCTGCGTCGGCTTCGACTCCCCCGAATACCTGACGCGGCCCATGCTGCGAACCTTCTTCGCGCGCCTGGGCAAGGCGAATTTCGCGAAACCCCCAAGCTGGGCCTCGCTCGTGGACCTCGTCCTCGCCATCCGCATCGGCTGGCTGCGGGAATGGCTGGTCAAAAAGGACAAGGATGCGCTGGAGCAGGAAGTGGTCTACATGCAACTGCTCCGCGACAACGCCAGGCTGCTCGAAACGCGCTGGGAGATCGGCTAACCCGGCTCCGCCTGGACGATGGACAACCCCTTCGTCCGGTTCGGCAACTCCGTCAGTTCGACGCGTGGATTCTTCTCCTGGAAATAGCGCAGCGCCCACTCGTCCACGAACAGCAGCACCGGACGGCCCTGCGGATCCTGGACCCGCCGGCTCCCCTGCGGCAAATTGAGATCCCCGCCGTCCGCGGGCTCTTTTACAATCCAGCGCGCAATCGTCCACGCTTCGGGCTCCAGCCGAGACGTGGCGCCGTATTCGATTTCCAGCCGGTATTGCACGATCTCGAACTGGAGCGGCCCCACCGCTCCCAGGAGCGGCACCTTCTGGAACGACTGCGGATTCTCGAATGCCTGGATCACACCCTCCTGCAGCAACTGCGCAAGCCCGTCGCGGAACCGCTTATAATTGGACGGCGTCGTGTTGTGCAGGCTGGCGAAACATTCCGGCGAAAACCGCGGCACCTCTTGAAAGCAGATCGCCGGGTCCGTCGTCAGCGTGTCTCCAATCCCGAACAGCGAGTTGCCCACGATGCCCACGATGTCACCCGGCCACGCCTCGTCCACCGTGATCCGTTCGCGACCGAAGATCTTGCTGGCATTCGAGAGCCGCACCTCCCGGCCGGTGCGCACATGCGTCACGGTCATGTCGCGATCGAACTTGCCGGACACGATGCGGATGAAGGCCACGCAGTCGCGGTGCCGCGGATCCATGTTGGCCTGGATTTTGAAGACAAAACCCGAAAATTCCGGGTGTCCCGGTTCCACCCGTCGTTCCCCGCTCGCGCGCGCGGTCGGCGGGGGGGCCCAATCCAGAAATCCGTCCAGCATCAGTTGCACGCCGAAATTGTTGGACGCGCTGCCAAAATAAACGGGCGTCAGCGTGCCTGCGCGGACCGCCTCGGCATCGAACGCCGTGCCCGCCCCCTCGATCATCCCGATCTCTTCGCGAACGGTTTCATACGTCAGCGAGTCGAGTTTTCCGATCAGGGCGGGATCGTGAAGCCCGACCGTTTTCAAGGGCGCCCGATAGGTGCCGCCCGGTGTCCGCTCGAACAGGTGGGCCGTCTGCCCGGCCCGGTCCCATACACCCTTGAAATCGGGTCCGTTGCCGAGAGGCCAGTTCATCGGGCAGGCCCGGATGCCAAGCACGCTTTCCAGTTCATCCAGCAGGGCCAGGCAATTGCGCGAAGGCCGGTCCAGCTTGTTCATGAAGGTGAAGATAGGAATGCCGCGCCGGCGGCAGACTTCGAACAGCTTGCGGGTCTGCGACTCGATGCCTTTGGCCGCATCAATGACCATGACCACCGAATCCACGGCGGTCAGCACACGGTAGGTATCCTCGGAAAAGTCCTTGTGCCCGGGCGTGTCCAGCAGGTTGATCCGGTAGCCGCGATACTCGAACTGGAGGACCGTGGAACTGATCGAGATGCCGCGTTTGCGTTCGAGTTCCATCCAGTCGGAAGTGGTGGAACGCTGGTTTTTGCGGGCCGTCACGGAACCCGCCAACTGGAGCGCGCCGCCGTAGAGAAGCAACTTCTCGGTCAGCGTCGTCTTGCCCGCGTCCGGATGGGACACGATGGCAAACGTGCGGCGGCGTTGGATTTCGGATTGCACGAGCGAGTCTCTCGGGAAAGGCGTGAAAAAGGGATGAATCCTATCCGTCTTAACCGGAGAAAACAAGTTCTTTCCCGACCGCCCGCCGAAGCAGATTCAGCAACTCTTCGACCGGCAGGCGGGCATGCGTGGTGGCCAGGAAACCGCCGGGATGAATGAAGGCCATGCGGGAATCTCCGCGAAGCCGCCCGAAATCGAGCCGGGGATCGTCTCCAAAACGCTTCAGGGCATACCCCGCGCCGCGGGCGTCCGGCACCACCCGCGCGGGGATGTCGCCGCCCAGTCGCAGGCGAATCTGCTCCAGTCCCAGCCCCGGCTCCGGCGTGCCGGGCGGCAGGTCCAGGAACAGCACCTTGAAATCGCCGATCTCCAGCAACCGGCCGATCTTCTGGAACAGCGCCCAGCGCGCCTCCAGCGCATTCAATTTCCCCAGAAACCACGCGCCCGTGGCGGACAGCCAGGCCCAGATCGGATCGCCCGGTTCGATCGTCTGGCGGGCCGCAAAGGCATCCCGCAAAGCCAGCTCGACGGGCGACTCCAGCCGCTCCACGGTCCCGGTCGGCCAGCCCTGGCGACGGGCGGTTTCATCGTTGCCCTTGGCATCCACGAGAATCATCGGGTCGAACCACGGAAACCAGGCGCGGGCCGCCTCCTCCAGATTCAGCCATCGCAACACCCCCTGGAAGGTGCAGGTCGGTTCGGCATCCCGCGCAAACTGATGGTGATCGAAGTTATGACGGTCCGGCTCCAGCCGGTCCCCGATATCCAGCACAAAGCAGTCCGGATCGGCCCAATCGGCCTCCGCCACCCGGTTGACTCGGTCGATGCGGCCAATGCCCGGCACGGCGGCCAGCAGCACGGCGCAAGCCATCACCTCGTCGGCATGCGCGCTGCCGGCGTGCGTGACGATTCTTAACCGGGTTTCAGAAGATGGTGTGGTCATGATTTCCTTGCAGACTGACTTTTCGGACTGCGGGTCACGGGCTTTTCGCACTATGCCCGATGCCGAATTGAGAGACAAGTCTCAAATGCTCGCAAACCATGCCAATCGACGCAATCGGCGTATTGGAACTACCTGTTGCCAACGCCAGCCGGAGGGAGTAAATTCTGGGGGTCGAAAGGCACCGTCATGAAAGCCAAAATCTATCCGGTTGCGATCGCCCTTCTGCTGACCGCGGGCATGGCGCCGGGTGAGGTCCATTTCACCGTAGGCCCGACCTTTGGCGTGACGCTCGGTGGCGTGACGGAACAGGCGGCGCCGGTGTATGGCGGGCAGGCGGCCGCCCATTTCGAAAACGGAATCTCCGTCGAACTGGCCGCCATGACCTTCACGGACAAGCCCGAGGAGGAACGGCACGGCACCACGGTCACGGCGGATCAGGACATCACGCCCGTGCAACTCTCGCTTCGCCTCGCCCGTCCGCTGATCGCCAACCGGTTGCGCGCTTTTGCTCGGGTCGGCCTCGGCTGGTACTTCGGCGAAAAAAGCGATGTCGCGTTCAAGGGGCCCGCGGCGCCAGGCTACGTGGTCCAGACCGGACCCATGGAAGCGGATCGGAACGACGCCTTCGGCTATCACTGGGGCGTGGGCTTGGAGTGGTCCTTCACCGACCGTCTGTCCGCGCTGCTGGAATATCGCTACGGCATCATGGACAGCGACGCGGACCTGTCCGGCATCGAAGGACTCCATACCGAGGGCGACGAGGACGTCCGGGACTTCGAGGATGATTTCCACGACAACAACGAGTTGGGGCTGCTACGCGTCGCCCTGAACTGGCGGTTCTAACCGCTTTTTTCCTCTTGCATCATTTGCTCGTTTCTGATTTAATTTGTTTGTTTTTAATCATGAGCGATCACGTATGAGCAACGGCGAAAACAAGGACCTCGCGGCGGGCCGCGAGGAAAAGCTGAAGGCCCTGGTCAAGGCCGGCCGGATCGTCCGCGTGGACGATTTGGTCCGGGAACTCGGCGTCTCGGCCGCTACGGTCCGACGCGACCTCGAGTCGCTTGAACAGCGCGGCGCACTCCGCCGCGTGCACGGCGGCGCCGTGACCGTGGAAAGCAACCTTGACGAGCCGCTCTTCGACGACAAGACCCAGATCGCCGCCGCCGAAAAACTCCGCATCGCCCGCGCCGCGGTCGGCCTCGTCAAGCCCGGCTCCTCCATCTTCCTCGACGGCGGCAGCACCATCCTCGCCATGGCGCCCCTGCTCCGCGAGCGCACCGACCTGACCGTGGTCACCAACTCGCTCCGCGTGGCCGCCGAACTGGCGGGCGGCGGCCCCACCCTCATCGTGGTGGGCGGGGAACTGCGCCGCCGCAGCCAGACCATGGTGGGGCCCCTCACCGAGCCCATTCTGGCAGGACTCCACGTGGACACCGCATTTGTCGGCACGATCGGGCTGGATCTCCGGAACGGCCTCACCACCACCGATCCCCGCGAGGCGTTCACCAAACGGCTGATCCTGCGCCAGGCCCAGCAGATCGTGCTCCTCGCCGACAGCAGCAAGGCCGGCAAAACGTCGTTCGTCTCGTTTGGCTCGCCCGAACAGGCCCACGTCTTCATCACCGACGCCCGCACGCCCGCGGCGCTGGTCAGGGCTCTCAAGCAAAAAGGTGTCCGTGTCGTCATCGTTTAAAACCACTCCCCCATCAGAAAAAGGAAACCAATGCCCAACTATCTCAGCAACATGAAACCGGACTTCACGCCCGGCACCCTCACCTGGGGCAAAATTCCCAAGTACCAATATGCCGGCACACTCAAATCCGAACTGGCAGCCAAAACCATCACCCCCCAGGAAGCGGCCGACCTGCTGGAGGACATGCTCGTCATCCGTGAATTCGAGGAGATGATCGTCAAACTCCGCTCGGGCGCCTACGAACCCTGCGCCGGCTTCAACTACCGGGGCCCCACCCACGTCTCCATCGGCCAGGAGGGCTCCTCCGTCGGCGCCTGCTTCGGCATCGCCGGCGACGACTACATCACCTCCACCCACCGCGGCCACGGCGACAGCATCGCCAAGGGCTGCACCGCCATCCGCGCCATGACCGACGCCCGGCTCAAGGCCCGCGTTCCCGACTGCAAGGCCGCCACCCGCGCCGAACTCGTGGAAGCCGCCCTCGAGGACCATATCTTCCGCACCGCCGCCGAACTGTTCGGCAAGGAAGCGGGCTACTGCCTCGGCCGCGGCGGCGGCATGCACATCGCCGACTTCACCGCCGGCCACCTCGGCGCCAACGCCATCGTTGGCGGCGGCGTGCCGATCGCCACCGGCGCGGCCATGGCCAGCCGCTATCTCAAGAACGGCAAGGTCGTGCTCTGCTTCGCCGGTGACGGCGCTTACGCCAATGGCGTGGTGCTCGAGTCCCTGAACTGGGCCGCCATGGACCAGTTCACCAACCACCTGGCCAAGAACCACAAATTCGGCACACCCGTCGTCTATGCCATCCTCAACAACCACTACGGCATGACCCACCGGACGGAGGACGAGGTCATGGGCATCCACACCATGGCCCGCCGCGCCGCCGGCTTCGCCGACAACAACATGCACGCCGAGGTCGTCAACGGCATGAGCGTCCTCGCCGTCCGCGACGCCGTCCGCCGCGCCGCGGCCGGTTGCCGCGAGGGCAAGGGCCCCTACATGGTCGAACTCTCCTGCTACCGCTACTACGGCCACTCGCTCAGCGATCCGCGCAACGAATACCGCCTCAAGGAGGAGGAGGAAGCCTGGAAGGCCGTGGATCCCATCCAGACCTTCAAGCAGGAGTTGCTCGCGGCCAAGGTCATGACGCCGGCACAGATCGAGGCGCTCGAAACCAAGGTGCGCGATCGCAATGCCCGGGCCGCGGCCCGCGCCGCCGCGTCGCCCGACCCCGTCGCCGAAGACGTGATCAAGTTCATGTACACCGACACGACGGCCGACGTCGTGCCGGCCCCCTTCCAGAACGCGCCGATCGTCAAGAAGGAGCCGGTCATCAAGCGCGCGGACGGCCAACTCACTTACAAGGACGCCATCAAGGAGGCGCTGATCGAGGAGATGAAGCGCGACGCCCGCGTCATTCTCTACGGCGAGGACGTGGCCGACTACGGCGGCGCGTTCAAGGTGACCAAGGACCTGCTTGAAGCCTTCGGCCGGGACCGGGTCTTCAACAGCCCGATCTCGGAGGCCGCCATCTGCGGAACCGCCGTCGGCGCTTCCATGGTCGGCGCCAGGCCGGTTGTGGAGCTCATGTACATGGACTTCGCGCTCATGGCCTCGGACCAGATCAGCAACCAGGCCGCGAAGTGGCACTACATGTCCGGCGCCAAGGTCGAGGTGCCGCTCGTCATCCGCGCCTCCGTGGGCGGCGGCAAGGGCTACGGCGGCCAGCACTCGCAGACGCTCGAAACGATCTTCGCCCACATCCCGGGTCTCTACGTCGCCTATCCCGCAACCCCGTATGACGCCAAGGGCATGCTG
>CAZSUH010000025.1:26271-31167 GCA_964609905.1 uncultured Verrucomicrobiota bacterium | reverse complement strand
GGTCATCCACGCCGATGCACTTGACCCACATCTGGTCGCCGATCTTGCAGATGTCTTCCACCACGTTGACGCGGAAGTCGGCCAGTTCGCTGATGTGGACCAGACCGTCGGTGCCGGGGAAGATTTCAACGAAGCAGCCGAACGGCTTGATGCCGGTCACGGTGCCGTTGTAGATCTGGCCTTCCTGGGCCTCGGCCGTCAGCATGCTGACCTCGCGGACGGCCATCTCCATGCCTTCGCCATTGGTGCTGAAGATCTTGACTGTCCCGTCGTCCGAGATGTCGATCTGGGTGCCGGTGATCTCGGTAATCCGGCGAATGTTCTTGCCGCCGGGGCCGATCAGGGCGCCGATCTTGTCCACGGGGATCGCCATGGTGTGAATGCGGGGGGCGTAGGGCGAAAGTTCGGGCCGTGGCGCCGCGATCACGGAGGCCATGAAGTCCAGAATCTGGCATCGCGCCTTTTTGGCCTTACGGAAAGCGTCTTCCACCAGGTTCCATTCCAGCCCGCGGATCTTGAGATCCACTTGGAAGCCGGTGATGCCATCCCGCGTGCCGGCGACCTTGAAGTCCATGTCGCCGCAATGATCCTCGGTGCCCAGGATGTCCACCACGGTCTCGGACTTGGCGGGGGAGGTGAACAGGCCGATCGAGATGCCGGCTACCGGCTTCTTGATCGGAACGCCCGCGTCCATCAGCGCGAGCGTGCCCACGCAGATGCTGGCCATGGAACTGGAGCCGTTGGAGCCCATGATTTCCGAGACCACGCGGATCGTGTAGGGATAATCCTTCGGAATCACACGCTCCAGGCTGCGTTCCGCGAGGGCGCCGTGCCCGATTTCACGCCGATTCGTGGAACCCAAACGGCCGCATTCGCCCACGGAATAGGGCGGGAAGTTGTAATGCAGCATGAAGGTTTTTTTCGAGGCGCCACCGGTGATGGCGTCCATGTCCTGGGCGTCCGAGCCGGTGCCCAGCGTGATCGTGCCCAGCGCCTGGGTCTCTCCGCGGTTGAACAGGGCGGAGCCGTGCACGCGCGGCAGCAGCGAAACCTGCGCGTACAAGGGACGCAGTTCGTCAGCGCCCCGGCCGTCCGGTCGCTTGCCCTTTTCGAGGAAATTGCGGCGCACGGTTTCGATCTCGAGCTGGTCGAACGCGGAGCGGAACTCCTCGTCGGACATCTCGGGCGTCTGCTCGAGCAGCTTCGCCTTGAGTTCCGTCCTGGCCGCCGTCACCGCATTCTGCCGGTCCGCCTTGCCCGGGATGAGCAGCACCTCGGCGAGCTTGGCGCCGGCCAGTTTGCGCGCCGCGTCCAGAAGCGGCGATTCGACCTCGGCCGCCTCCACCTTCTTGTCCGGAAGGCCCATGGCCCGCCTCAATTCAAGTTGGGCGTCAACCAGTTTCGTGCAGGCTTCCTGGGCCACGCGCATGGCGGCCACGAGATCGGCCTCCTGCACTTCGTCGCCCGAGCCTTCGATCATGATCGGCAGGGTCCGCGAGCCGGCATAGATCAGATCCAGGTCGCTCTCGGCCTGCTGGGCCTGGGTCGGGTTGACGACAAACTGGCCTTTCACGCGGCCCACGCGCACGCCCGCAAGCGGCCCCATGAAGGGAATCTCGGAAAGCGTCAGCGCGGCGCTGGCGGCGGTGATGCTCAGCACGTCCGACTCGTTCTGCCCGTCGGCGGAAAGCAGCGTGTTGATCACCTGGACTTCATTGCGCAGGCCCTCGGGGAACAGAGGGCGGAGCGGCCGGTCTGTGAAACGCGCGGTCAGCGTCTCCTTTTCCGAAGGCCGGGCTTCGCGCTTGAAAAAGCCGCCCGGATATTTCCCCGAGGCGTAGAACTTCTCGCGGTATTCCACCTGGAGCGGAAAGTAATCGATGCCCTCGCGAATGGACGAGGCCATGGTGGCGGCCGAGAACAGGACGGTGTCGCCTTGGCTGAGGGTAACGGACCCGCCGGCCTGCCTGGCCAATAGCCCGGTTTCGAACGTGAGGGTTTTGTCGCCGATGGCGACGGTGACTTGTTTGGTATCCTTCATGTTTCCTTCTTTTTTCTTTTTATATAAGGGGATGACGGACTCTGGGCCGGCGTTGAAAAACGCCGCCCGGCGGATGAATGCCACTCGAAGTCCTCTTCACGATTGCCGGATCCCGCGCCGTTAGCGGCGGATATTCAGGCGCTTGATCAGCGCTTGATACCGGGCATCGTCCCTGCTCTTCATGTAGTTGAGCAGGCGACGGCGTGCGCTCACCATTTTGATTAGCCCGTAGCGGGAGCTGTGATCTTTGCGATGGGACTTGAGGTGCTCGGTCAGGCCTTCGATGCGCTTGGTCAACAGGGCAACTTGGACCTCGGACGATCCGGTGTCCTTCTCATGCAGTCGGTAATCCTGTTGAACGGTTGCCTTTATTGCCTTATCCATGAACAAACCTGCCTCTTGCCTTTGTCTGCTTTCTCGTTTTTACTTTCGGGCCGTTACTATACCCAACCGCCCGCCCTTTTGTAAAGCATTCTTCGCAGGCTTTTTTTGCCGACCCGCCGCGCAACCGCCGGGCCGCCTCCCGGACATCCCGCCGAATCTGCGCTGCCAGCCGGGTGGGCGACGTGAACCGGCGTTCTCCTCGAAGGCGGGCAATAAAAAACACCTCGAGCGCCTGCCCATAGATTTGTCGCCGAAATCCGATCAGGTGGATTTCCATGGCCGGGTCCGCGCCTTCCACGGGCTGCAGGGTCGGGCGCCGGCCGACGTTCATGACGCCCGGCCGAAGCGTGCCGTCGCTGAGCCGGACGAAACAGGCATACACTCCGTCCGCGGGGCGCACCTCGTTGCTGGGAGCGAGGTTGGCGGTGGGCCAGCCCAGCCTCCGAGCCAGGCCTCCTCCTTTGACCACCGTGCCCAGGATGCTGAACGGCCGGCCGAGCAGTCTTCGGGCCGTCCCCACAGCGCCGCGCCGGATCGCCTCACGGATGCGGGTGCTGGACACGGGCGCGCCGCCGCGCATCACCGGCGCAACGGCTTCCACCTCGATTCCCCGCGCGCGGCAAAAAGCCGTGAGCAGACCGATATTCCCCGCGCCAGCCCGGCCAAACCGCCAGTCGGCCCCCACGGCGATATGCCGCCAGTCGGGCGCGGCTTTCGCCAGGCTCTCCAGGAACCCGCGCGGCGCCCGCGCCGCCAGTTCCCGCGTGAAGGGAAGCAGCAGGCAACCGTCCACGCCAAGCGCCTCGAACAGGCGCAACTTGTGCGTCGTGCCGGTGAGCATCAGCGGGGCCGCGCCGGGACGGACCACCTTGCGCGGATGCGCGTCGAACGAGAGTATCCAGCACGAGCCGCCGAGCCGGGCGGCGCGACGCACCGCCGTTTCGATCACCCGCCGATGGCCCCGGTGCACGCCGTCGAAAAAACCGGCCGCCAGGCAGAGCGGTTTTCCCGTTCGGGGCAGCGCGGCCAATTGATGGAGCACGGGGATTCTCATGGGCGGCTACGCGTTCGGCAGAGCCTGGGCCAGCGGCACGATCCGCTCCGCCAACCCGGCCGGGGAGAGGGCCGTTGCCGTGTCGAGGGGCAGCGCGCGCGCCACGTGGAACGACCCGGAGGCGGTGCGGCGGAGCCGGGCCAGCGCGGCCCCGCAACCCAGGGCTTGGCCCAGGTCGTGGGCGATGGAACGGATATAGGTTCCCTTGGTGCACCGGATGCGGAACTCCAGGTCGGGCGGCGCGAATGACAGCAGGGAAAACTCGTACAGGTGAATCAATCGCGCCGCGCGTTCCACGGTTTCGCCTTGGCGGGCCAGTTTATACAGGGGCACGCCGTTCTTCTTGATGGCCGACACCATGGGCGGCGTTTGCATCTGGTCGCCCTGAAAGGCCGCCATGGCCTCCAGCAGGCGCTCCCGCGTGACCCCCTCGAACGGCGCGGTGGAGGTCACCTCGCCGTCCAGGTCGTAGCTGTTGGTCGTGAGCCCCAGCCGGATCACGCCCTCATATTGCTTGTCGGACCCGAGAAAGCGGTCGGAAACCTTGGTCCCCTTCCCGATCAGGATGATCAGCAGGCCCGTGGCCTGGGGGTCCAGGGTTCCGCCGTGTCCGACCTTGGGAATCCGGAACCGGCGGCGGATCAGATCCACCACGTCGTGCGAGGTCGGCCCGGCCGGCTTGTCGATCAGAATCAGGCCGTCGGGCATGGGCGGCCCTTCGGGAACAGGCCTTTTCATGGGGCCTTCCCCTCCAACGTGTTCAGCAGGCTCAGCATCCGGTCGCCCTCCGACAGGGACGTGTCGAGCTCGAAGGAGAGCCGCGGCGTGTATTTGAGGGCGATCGTGTCGCCGATGTGACGCTGGAGGCCGGGCCGGTGCCGCTCCAGGCGGGACAGGATGGACGCGCGCTCCTTCTCATGGCCGAAAATAGAGACAAGCACCCGCGCCGTGTGGAGATTGCTGGCCGTCATGACATGTGTGACGGTGAGAATGCTCCGGTCAAAGCCGTCCCGTTCGAGCGTGACCGCGCGGGAGAGATACTCCCCGATTTCACGCTTGAGCAGTTCGTTCACCCGGATCAGTCGGTCTGGCTTCATCGCGAGGTCCGGTACTCTACAGGCTGGGCGTTTTCTTTTCGATCTCGTAGAATTCCAGGATGTCGCCTTCCTGGAAGGCCGAGAAGTTGTCCACGCGGATGCCGCACTCCTGGGAATCTTTCACCTCGCTCACGTCGTTTTCGAAACGGCGGAGCGAGAAAATCGACCCGTCGTGGATCACCGCCTTGTCACGCATCACCCGGACCTTGGACCGGGATGTCGCGCGGCCGTCGCGCATGATGCAACCCGCCACCGTGCCGCGGGAGAGCGCGAACACCTTGAGCACCTCGGCGTGTTGCCCCTGCTCCGCCAACGCCTGG